>NZ_JANSHH010000024.1:0-26254 GCF_047461515.1 Synechococcus sp. W70.1 | reverse complement strand
TAGCCGGTGTGCCTTAGGTGGGCAAGGAGCACCTACCTGCAGCTCGCGGGGAAGTGACGCCTGTGGAGATCCCTCTGGCGGGGTGGTAGGGGTAAACTCTGCCACTAGCTAAGGGTCGTGGAAGCAGGAAGAAAGCGTCAACTTGGAGCAAAAGTCCGCTTTTGTCCAGCGTTGTATAAGTCTTTCAGAGCGGATTGTCGCCACTGCATCAAAAGCTGCAGGAGCACTGGGAAAAGCAATTGCCCTGGGATCCCAGCGGAGCTCTGGCCTCTTTGCTCAGCGTCGTCCCTTTCTTGCTGGCAGCAGCGGTGGTGGTGGCTTTAACCGAGATCTCTTTGGGCAAAAGCTGGGCCGTCTCCTGGGGTCTTATCGCCTGTGTTGGCGGTGGCCTCTGCGAGCTGGGCCGGCGGGGCAATGCTCGCTGACCTCTAGCTCCTTGCCCTGTCTGCCCCCATCCTCAAAGACTACTTGTCCAACTTTTCAATGTAGGGGCGAATGTCGTTGAGGTCGATGTAGCGGTCGGTGGCGTTGCGCAGCTCGCGGGCAATCATCCCTTCGGTGGAGACAACTGTAATCGTAGTGTTTTTGGAGCGCAACAACTCAATGGCCCGCTCGAAATCACCGTCGCCGCTAAACAGGATGAGCCGGTCGTATTGACCGACCGTGTTGAACATATCGATAACAATTTCGATATCTAGGTTGGCCCTCTGGGAGTAACGGCCCGAATCTTCGTCCCGATACTCCTTGAGAAGCTTGGTGCGAACCGTATAGCCCAAGTTGATCAGGGCGTCTCGGAAGGCCCTTTGGTCGTTGGGATCCTTGATGCCGGTGTACCAAAATGCATTGACTAGCTCGACGTTGGGTTGGGACCTGACAAAGTAATCCAAGACCCGGCGGGGATCAAAGAACCAGCCGATTTTTTGTTGAGCATAAAACATATTGTTTCCATCGATAAAGATGGAAACCCGTGTGACGGGGTATCGAAACATAAATTTTCCGGAAAATAGTAAGGTGGACTGGTTAAGAGCGTTGATTAGCTTAACGCAAAAAGGGTTGCACCAGAACAGAGCTGGCTAGTGTCAATCTCCTATCATAGCCAAAAGAGGGCTCCCTGGCTTCGATCCCTAGCCCGGCAAAAAGTTAGGTTCCAGCTAGGGCAGAGCATGGCTGGAGGGGGAGCGGCCTGTCTGGCTGAGGTAGAGCTCTGCCAGTTGGCGAGCCAGGTTGCGGATGCGCCCGATGTAGAGAGTGCGCTCAGCCACGGCAATGACGCCGCGGGCATCGAGCAGGTTGAAGGTGTGGGAGCACTTGAGCACGTAGTCGTAGGCAGGCAGAAGCAGCGACACCGGTAGCCGATCGCTCAAGACCTGTTCTTGGAGCTTCTGCCGCGTGGTTTCGATTAGCCGCTTGGCCTCGGCTTCGTAGAGCCGAAACAGCTCCAACAACATCTCGGGATTCGAATACTCAAAGTTGTAGTAGGATTGCTCCACCTCATTTTGGAAATAGATCTGCCCATAGGTAATCCGTCCCAGAGAAGGGTGCTCACTCCAGCAGAGGTCAAAAACGGAGTCCACCCCCTGCAGGTACATGGCTAGGCGCTCCAGACCGTAGGTAATCTCCACAGAAACGGGGTGGCAATCCTGGCTGCCCACTTGTTGGAAGTAGGTGAATTGGGTTATTTCCATGCCATCTAGCCACACTTCCCAGCCCACGCCCCAGGCGCCCAGGGTGGGGGATTCCCAGTCGTCTTCCACAAAGCGGATGTCGTGCTCTGCCGGGTCGATGCCCAAGGCCCGCAGGCTCTCCAGGTACACCTCTTGGATGTCGTCGGGGGAGGGCTTGAGGAGGACTTGGTACTGAAAGTAGTGCTGCAAGCGGTTAGGGTTTTGGCCATAGCGCCCGTCAGTGGGGCGGCGACAGGGCTCCACGTAGGCCACCCGCCAGGGATCCGGCCCTAGGGCGCGTAGGAAGGTGTGGGGGCTCATGGTGCCGGCCCCCTTTTCCAGGTCGTAGGGCTGCAGGATTAGGCAACCCTGCTCTCCCCAAAACTGCTGCAAGCGAAGGATTAGATCTTGAAAGGTGTGAGCTGCCATGGCAAAGGACGGCAGAGAGAGCACTCCCTATCCTACCAACGCCTCTCCCTTGCTCAGTCGTTCAGCGCTTCTTGTCAAGGGCGGAGGTTTAGGTGGGGGCCAAGCCAATTTTGGTGCGGATCTCCTCGCGAAGGCGGGCGGTGATTGAGGCTTCGTCCAAATCGGCCAAAATCTGGGCTATGGCGGCTTTGGGTCCCTCCGGCCCCCAACTGGCTCCTTGGGCCAGGTAGCGGCGGGCTGCCTCGCCAATGGCGTAGCAGGAAAAGCCAGCCATCACTGCCTGCGTCAGGGCCACTGACCCGTAGGCTCCTAGCGAAAGTCCGCCAGCAAAGGGCAGGGATCCCCCCAGCAAGGTTTTCAGGGATCCCAATCCCAACAGCGCCACCCATTCTCCTGCCCCCAGGCTGAGCATGCTGAGGACAATCTTCTGCAACAGTTGCATGGCACCGGCGGTGGTCAGGGGCCAGCCGTAGAGGCGGGCCATGCGCAAGATGAGGGCCACATCCAAAGCCAACCCCCCCAGGGTGTCAAGCAGAGTAACGGGGTTGAGGGCAACGGCCAGGGCTTTGGTGCGGGCGGCGGCGGCGATGAGATCTTGGGCTTGCTGGGCGCGGCTTTGCAACTTGCGCTCGATGACCTGCTGGTTGAGGCGATCGGCAAAGAGGAGGGCGTTGAGGGCTAGCAGGGAGCGCCCTTCCCGCTGCAAGACTTCTAGGATTTTTAGGCGCAGCGCGTCCACTTGGGGGGGGCCGCTTTCCATCTCCACGCCAAAGCTGCCATCTGGCTTCTGCACCAGGCGCGGCACGCGCGGCGAGGCGGCCACCATGACAACCTCGTCAGGGGAAAGAAGCTGCCGCACCCGTTCGTTGCGGATCTTGTCGTAGATGGCCTGGCGATCCGCCTCGGGGTACTGGTCGATCTTGTTGAACACCAGCAGCATGGGCTTGCCCGCCTCCCGCAGAGTCGCCAGAGCCTCAAACTCCACCCGCGTCAGATCTCCGCAGACCACAAAGAGGATGAGATCTGCCCGCTGGGCCACCTCCTGGGCCAGTCGCGCCCGCTCTTCGCCGTCTACTTCATCCAGGCCAGGAGTGTCGATTAGCTCCAGCCGGGATCCCTGCCAGTGGCTGACCTGAACCGACTGCACCGAGGCCGAGGATAGGAAAGAGCAGGGGGGACGAGTTCCCCAGCAGATGTTCCAGGCAGCTACTTGCTGGGTGCGGGTGGTCCCGTGGGTAGGCCCCGTGGCGAAAACCGGCTCCCCCAGGAGAGCGTTGAGCAGGGAGGACTTGCCCCGCCCCACCAGGCCGAAGGCGGCAATGTGGATGATCTCGGCTTCCAGTTTGTCCAGCAGGGCTTGCAAGTTTTCCAGCTCCCCTTCCAGGCCGGCAATCTCCTGGGGGCGCAGATCCAGTTGGGCCACCCACTGGCGCAGGCTGCGCTTGGCTTGTTGGTAATGGAGATCCTCCTGCAGACTGCTGCGGCAAGCCATAGCCAGTAGCAGCGGAAAACAGCCCCGGAGAGGCAGATTCAACAATAACAATAGCAACGGTAAAGAGTGGAAAAGCCAAGGCCAGCCATGGCAGAAAATAACCCCTGTAGAACTGTCGCCGGCAACTCCTAGCCTAAGCCGAGTTTGTCAACTGGCTATGATGGATGGGAGAAAGGGGTTGGAAAGGCAATGCCATGCTAACCAAGGGCCGGATTCTGTTCAGCCCAGTCGGGTGGGTGGGGAAGTTGTGCTTGGCCGGCTTGAGCTTAGGGCTGCTGGGCTGCAGCCCCGCAGGTTTTCGTACCTCCCCTTCTAGCTTGACCAACAGCGGCCTCAACAGCATTTTCCCCGATGGGGAGCCCGCTTTCAGTGGCGATGGTCGCTACCTGGTGTTTTCCTCAGCCCGCGGCGGCAGTCAGGCCATTTTTCTCTACGACCTGGTGGAACAGCGGCTGGTAGACTTGCCTGGGCTTAATTCCAGCGACGTGGCCGCCAGTTCGCCCGATATCAGCGCTGATGGGCGCTACATCGTCTATGTGTCCAACGCGCTGGGCAAATCGGAGATCTTTCTCTACGACCGCGAAACCCGCCGGGTTGAGAACATCAGCAGCCGGGTGCCAGGGGATGTGCGCAACCCCACCATCAGCGGCGATGGGCGCTTTATCGCCTTTGAGAGTAACGGTCGGGGACAGTGGAACATCGAGATCTTCGACCGCGGCCCGGCGGCCACGCAACCGCCTGCAGCCAACTCTTCCAATGCTGGCAGGAACCCCTAGCCCCTTTGGACTTGCTGCATGCTTGCTGCCTTTGCCCAACGACTTGAGCCCCTGCGCTCTAATGTCTTTGACCAGCTAGACCAGGCCAAGTGGGAGGCGCGCCGCTCCGGCGTGGATGTCATCGACCTGTCTCTGGGATCCTCGGATCTGCCCCCACCTCCGGAAGCGCTGGCAGCCATGCAAGCGGCTTTGGCGGATCCCTCCACCTACGGCTACACCCTCTTCCACGACACGGCTGAGTTTCGCGCCGCCTGTGCCCAGTGGTACCAGAGGAAGTTTGGCCTAGTCATCGATCCAGAAACGGAGGTGCTGCCCCTGATTGGATCCCAGCAGGGGACGGCCCTCCTGCCGCTAGCTCTGCTTAACCCCGGCGAGGTTGCCTTGGTTACCGACCCTGGGTATCCTTCCCATGTGGGGGGGATCCATCTAGCGGGCGGGATCCCTTACTACTTGCCCCTGCGGGCAGAAAACCGCTTCCTACCCCAGTGGGATGAGATCCCAAAGGAGATCTGCCGCCAGGCGCGGCTATTGGTGCTGAGCTATCCCCACAACCCCACCACTGCCACCGTTACCCCGGAGTTTTGGCGGGAAACGCTGCAATTTTGCCAGCGGTACAACATCGTGCTGGCGCACGACTTTCCCTACGTGGATTGGTGTTTCGACGGCCAGGTGGCTCCCTCGGCGCTGCAGGCGGATCCCGACAAGACCCGCACCATCGAGTTCTTTTCCCTCTCCAAGTCCTACCACATGGGGGGGTTCCGGGTGGCCTATGCTATCGGTAGCCGCGAGCTAATCCGAGCCTTGCGGCTGGTGAAGTCCACCATTGACTTCCACCCCTACCAGGGCATCTTGCGGGGAGCAGCAGCGGCTTTGGCGGCTCCCGATAGCTTTTTGGATCACTGGCGGCAGGTATACCGCAAGCGACGGGATCTTGCGGTGGCCGCTCTGCACCGCATCGGCTGGCCCGTGCCCCTGCCGGAGGCCACCATGTACCTGTGGGCACCTTTGCCCGAGTTCTATCGCGGCTCCTCAGCCCAGTTTTGTCTAGACTTGGTACGGGCTACCGGGGTGGCTCTGTCGCCAGGCTCAGGCTTTGGCCCCGGCGGCGAAGGCTATGTCCGCTTTGCGCTGGTGGCAGAGGGATCCCGGCTGGAGGAGGCGATAGAACGAATTGGGGAATTTTTGGGCAAAGGCACTTCTGGTCTCCGGCAGGCCTAGTCGCATAGAGCCAGCTTAGAAGCAGCAAGGGGGCAGGCTACAGGTGCTCCTCTGAGGCCGGTTGTTGTCCCCGTCCTGGCCTTTTAGGCTGCCAGTATTAGCTGCAGCCAGTGCCGGCTAATCTGAGCCAGGATAGGAGTTGTGTTGGCCCAGTTGGCTCCCAAGGGGCATGGAAAAAGAGACGCTCGAGAGTTTTTTGTCCATCCGCGGGGTGATGGGGGTAGCGCTCCTGAGTCGAACAGGTCGCCCTTTTTTCTACCGCTCTTTTCAGAACTTGGACAGCCGACAGCAGCAGGCCCTCACCGAAGGGCTGTTTCAGGTTTTGCAAACCATGCCCCCAGGACTGGACTACTTTGACTTTCAGTTTGCCGAGCAGCGGGTTTTTGTCTACCCCCTGGGGCCGGAATGGGTGTTGCTGGTGGCAGTCAATGACGAGCTGGTGATGCCGGTTTACACCTTGGCAGTCAACCGCCTGCGAGCCGAGCTGCAACAGGATGCGTCGAAGGGCCTAGCTGCCTTTCGCCTTTTGACCAGCCAGGCAGAGGCTGCTCGCAACCCCACCCAGCCCAGCGCCAATTTGACAGAAAGCCAGCCCGAGACAACTCAGCCTGGGGCGAGGGGCAGCCCCAGGAAGGTGGAGGTTTTCGTGCAATCGCTCAACCGTCTCTGCCAGATTGCTAGTGGCTATCTGGGCAAGGCGGTGATTGTCAACTACTGGAAGGCAGCCCGACAGGAAGTGCTGGAGCAGCAGGGATCCCTAGCCGAGTGGCTCAACGAGTTTGAGATCGAGCGCAGTGGCCAAATTCACTACAAAGGCCTCCTCAAGGAGCTGGACGAGTCTCAGCAAAAAGTGCTGCGGGACTGGGTGCTGGCTTTTTTTCACCGCTGCGAAGCAGTGGTCCGCGACTTTCGCAATTTGATTAAGTCTGCCGAATGGCGCCTGTAAGCTACCCGCTCTGAAAGACTCATACAACCTCGGACAAAAGCGGACTTTTGCTCCAGGTCGACGCTTTCTTCCTGCTTCCACGACCCTTAGCTAGCAGCAGAGTTCACCTCCACTACCCCATTAGAGGGATCTCCATAGGCGTCACTTCCCGTCGAGCTGACGGTAGTTGCTCCTTGGCTCTTGATGAGCACCCAGGCAAAAGACGGAGCCAACTTTAGCCTAGGCAAAGTGCCTACAAGAGAGGTTGGTTATGCCACAAAGCGGCCGATTGTCCGGTGAGAGGAGAGCCCACAGCCATAGCTTGCTTCCGCGAAGCGGCAGCCGGGGGCTCCTTGTAGCCCTACAGCTAGCAAGTCAACCCTGAACCTCTGGGCTGGTTCAATAGGGCAATTCCGTTGGTCGCGTTGGGATCCACCTCCCCCTTCCGCCCCAGGCTGGAGTAACACACCGTTTGCGCTACTCGGAAGCCTCCTTTCCCGTTTCCTTCCCACGGCTCAAGAGGGGGGCTTCCGCGCCGCGTTTTTCAGTGATACGATCAACTACTGACTCTCAGTAGAGGCACGCCTATTCATTGGGGCTGTTAACTCAGAGGTAGAGTACCACCTTGACACGGTGGGAGCCGCTGGTTCGATTCCAGCACAGCCCAGCGCAAGCAAGCCAAAAAAGAGCCAAAGCTGCCACGCAACCCACCCCCATGCAAAAAGAGGCGGGATCCCCTCTGGCTCGCCTCAGGGATCCCTATACTGGAGTAGAGGCCCTGGAAGGCGCCGGGGGGGCGAGGGTAGCATTAGGTCAAACTGCGAGAGGGGGAAAGACCAATGGGATTGTTTGAGCGGGTCAGCCGAATCATTAGAGCCAACCTCAACGCGCTCATCAGCAGTGCCGAGGATCCAGAGAAGATCCTGAACCAAACCATTCAGGACATGGCTGAGGATCACTACCAAATGCGGCAGGCCGTCGCCCAAGCCATTGCTGCCCAGAAGCGCCTGGAGCGGCAGTACGAGCAGGCCCAGCAAAGCGCGGAGGAGTGGCACAGACGGGCTGAGTTGGCCCTACGCAACAACAACGAGGCCCTGGCCCGGGAAGCCCTAGTGCGCAAGAAAACTTTTGTCGAGACTGCCCAAAGCCTGAAGCGGCAGCTGGATGAGCAGACCCGGCAAGTGGAGATGCTCAAAACCAACATGACCAAGCTGGAAAGCAAGATTGCCGAGGCCAAAACCAAAAAGGACATGCTCATCGCCCGAGCCCGCGCCGCCAAGGCTTCCCAGCAGATCAATCAGGTTATCGGCCGGGTGGATCCCAGCAGCGCCTTTGCCGCCTTTGAGCGCATGGAAGAGAAGGTAAACGCTCTGGAGGCCCAATCCGCAGCAGTGGCCGAGCTGGCAGCCGACAGCCTGGAGCAGCAGTTTGCCGCTCTAGAAGCAGGCGGAGCGGATGTGGATCAGGAGCTGAGGTTGCTCAAGGCAGCCATCCAGGCCCAGTTGCCTGCCGGTGAGACGGAAGCTGCGCAGCAAGGTCAAGCTGGAGCTCCAACTGGGGGCAAAGTAGATGTAGATGCAGAATTGGAAGAGCTGCGCCGCGAAATTGATCAACTCTAATGCCAGGAGTTAGTGCGGGGGGCTCTCTTCCTTGCCTACGGACGTGGGGCTGCTCTAAAAGAGAGCCAAGAGGTGGTAAGCTGCGCAAAGGAGCTCTCTCTGGATAGAGGGGAGCAAGGTCGCCTTCTGGCATTTCGGCAAGAAATCACGAGCAATGGCAACGGTGAGTCTCAAGCCTCTTTTGGATCCCAAGCAACTGTTGCAGGCTTATGCCTCTGGCCAGCGAGATTTTTCTGGCTCTAACCTGAGTGGGGCCCAGTTGAGCGGCGCAAGCTTGAGGGGGATTATCCTGCGGGATGCTGACTTAAGCGGGGCAGACTTGCGCGAAGCAGATTTGTCGGGGGCAGATCTAACTGGAGCCAGCCTACGCGGCGCCAAGTTGCGGAGGGTCAATCTCATCGGGGCTAAGCTGGTGAAGGCGGATCTACGGGGGGCCAACCTCTACCGGGCCAAGCTGCTCAGGGCCGATCTCAGCGAGGCCGATCTCGGCCGAGCCGATCTGCGTTTTGGCGCCGACCTGCGCGGAGCCACCATCACCAACACCCACTTTCGCGGCGCCCTCTACGACGAGTACACCAAGTTTCCAGAGGGGTTCAACCCGGTTGAAATGGGAATGTAGCTTCCCTCAGGGGATCAGGCCTTGCCAGAGGTAGGCTGCGCCTGCAGCCGTCACGATAAAGGGGGGGTTGCGCAAGTCTGGCTTGTTGTAGCGCAAGGGATCCCCTTGCAAGTCCGTGACGCTGCCCCCCGCCTGCTCGACAAGGCACTGGGCGGCGGCAGTATCCCACTCCAGGGTTGGGCCAAAGCGGGGGTAGAGGTGAGCGGATCCCTCGGCCACTAGGCAAAACTTGAGGGCACTGCCCACCGACTTCACCTCAAGGAGGCCGTAGCGGCGCTGCAGCCGCTTTAAGAACTGCTCTGTTTCCGTGTCCTTGTGGGAGCGGCTGGCCACTACCTGCAGAGGGGGCTGGGCAGGCGGGCGGGACCAGATGGGCTCGTCACCCCTGTAGGCCCCTAGCTCTTGGGCAGCTTTGTAGGTGAGGCCCAACGCCGGGGCGTGGACAACGCCCAAGATGGGGATCCCTGCCTCGATAAGGGCAATGTTGACGGTAAACTGGCCGTTGCCCTCGAGGAACTCGCGCGTGCCATCTAAGGGATCCACCAACCAAAACTGCTGCCACTGTTGCCGCTCCCAGTAGGGGATCCCGCCGGCTTCTTCTGAGAGGACGGGAATCGTGGGGGTGATCTCTTGCAGTCCCTCGAGGAGCAGGCGGTGGGCAGCCAGATCCGCCTCGGTCAAGGGAGAGGCATCTGCTTTGAGTTCGACCTGCAGCGATTCTTGCCGATAGAAGGGCAAGATGGCCCGCCCTGCCGCTTCTGCTAGGCGGCACACCTCGGGCAAGAGAGCGGCTAGGTTAGAAACCTGCACGGCTTCCTCCCCCAGCTAGCGACGCACGGGAATGCCGTGGGCGGCCAAGTCGGCCTTGATCTGCTCAATCGTCAGCTGGCCGTAGTGGAGCAGCGAAGCCAGTAGAGCTGCTTCTGCCCCCCCCTCCTGGAGAGCTTGGCGGATGTGGGCACATTCCCCTGCTCCTCCGGAGGCAATCACCGGCACCGCCACTGCCTCGGCCACCCGCCGGGTCAGCTCCAGGTCGTAGCCGGCCTGGGTGCCATCAGCGTCCATGCTGGTCAGCAGGATTTCCCCTGCCCCCCGCTCGGCTACGGTTTTGGCCCACTCCACCGCATCCAGGCCTGTCGGCTCCCGCCCACCGCGCACGTACACCTCCCACCCCCCGCCTTGAGGTTTGGCGCGGGCGTCAATGGCCACGACGATGCACTGGGAGCCAAAACGGCGGCTGGCTTGGGTAACCAGATCCGGATCCCGAACCGCTGCCGAGTTAAGGCTGACCTTGTCGGCGCCGGCCCGCAGCAGTTGCCGGATCCCCTCCAGGTCGCGGATCCCACCGCCTACGGTGAGAGGAACGAATACCTGCTCTGCTGTGCGCCGCACCACCTCCAGCAAAATCTCCCGCTCCTCATGGGTGGCGGTGATGTCCAGAAAGACCAGCTCATCCGCCCCTGCCCGATCATAGGCCCGCGCCAGCTCCACCGGGTCCCCAGCCTCCCGCAAGTTCCCAAACTGGATCCCTTTGACCACCCGCCCCCCTGCCACATCCAGACAGGGAATGATCCGCTTGGCCAACATGCCCCCTCCCGGGATTGCTAGGCAAAGCTGATAATCAGAAAGGGCTCCTGAAACTTGGCCCCGGTTACCTGCCGGCCTGCCAAGCTGGGCGGCAAGAACAAATTGCGCCGCTGATCCCCAGCGGTGATGGTCAACTCTGGCCCGGATTGGCTCAGCTCGATTTGGGTCTTGCTAAAGCCAGGAAGAAACAGCCTCACGCTGCGGGAGCCCTCGTCGATGGCTACGGGCGGCGGCACCTCAGGCAGGGCAAAGATCCCACTTACTGCCTCTTCCAACGCCGACCAATCCGATCCCTGGCGCCGTGGCAGGGTGCGCACTGGCAGAGGAGAAAACTCAGCCGCCGACACCTCTCCGGGAACTAGCGGCATGACCCAGAGGCCACCCACGGTCAGCCCCACCATCTGGGCACTGCCCCAGAGGTAGCGGGCAACCTGGATTGCCATGGGATCCGGAGTCGTTACCAAATGCGCTACCACCCGCCGCGGATCGGCAATGGCAGAGCGCCCCTGCTCGAAAAGGTTGGCCATCCCCCCCAGGCGAGCTAGGAGCTCCTCCACCGAGGAAAACTCCAGGGTCGTCACCGACCGCAGCAGCGGCTCGAGAAAGGGAAGGAGAGTTTTGGCCAGATCGGATTGGAGGAAAGCCTGAGAAGCTCGCCGCCAGTACCAACTGGCCACCTCTGGGATCCCAAACGCCCGCAAGGTGGTCAAGTCCCCTGGGCCATCGTAGAGAATGCAGTCGTATTGACCGCTGGCATCGTAGCGGCGCAGGGCTTCCAGAGCCAGGGCCTGGTCCATCCCTGGCAGCACCCCTAGCTCCTGCCCATAGATTTCCCGGAAAAAGGGAGTGCGCACGTATTGGGCTTCCAGCTCCCTGGTTGCCGTCCAGTACTGCTCCAGAAGCTGGGTTGTCCGCAGCTGCACCACGCTTAAGTTGGCGGCAATGGTTACCGGCTCGCCGGAAAGCGGGATCCCACCCAGAAGCATCTCCAACCCCGGCCCCGCCTGATGGCCCACTAGCAGCACTCGCCGCCCCTGCTGCGCTGCTGCCCGCGCCACTGCTACAGCTAGAGTGCTCCGGCCCGTGCCCCCCTTCCCCAAGAAGGTCAGGATCTGGCTCATTCTCGCTCTCCTGATTCTCCGTAGATGTCGATGTACAGCGATTGCCCTGCCAACTGGGCTGCTGCTGTCATCACCTGACGAATTGCCTGCAAGGTACGCCCACCTCGCCCCAACACCCGACCGCGATCCTTGGGGTCAAAGGCTAGCCGCAGCCAGACCTTGCGTCCTCCACAGGTGGTTTCCACATCTGTTTGCAGGGGGCCGCTGGTAAGGAGCGGTTCAATCAAAAGATGAGCAAGGGTCTCGTAGTCCGGCATGGGAGGCAAAACGCAACCTAACCGCAAGCGTAGCTGAGCCTAGGCCTCAGTGGCTGCCTCGGGCTGGGACTTCTCCTCCCCCTCCTCTGATCCCTCGGGAACCTTCTGCTCCTCCCCAGCTTCAGGTTTGGCAATGGCCGGAATGCGAATCGAGGCCACCACACCCCCCTCACCGGCTTTCAACATCTCATAGATGCCCGCTTTTCTGAGGAGGCTGTCCACCGTATCGGTGGGCTTGGCACCGCGCCGCAGCCACTTGAGTAGGCCCGCTGTCTCCAGAACCGTCTCCTTGGTGCGCGGGTTGTAGTAGCCTAACTCCTCCAGCGGGCGACCTTCCCGGCGAGCCCTACTGTCAATAGCGATGATGCGATAGCTGGGTTGGTGCTTCTTTCCAAAGCGCTTGAGCCGCAACTTAACCATTGGAGGTGCTCCGCAAGCTGGGTAGGGTTGTCTAGGAAACGGAAACCAACCGCCTAGCCTCTCCTCCACGTCCCTTCCTGGAGGCTGGGTCCGGCTAGTCGCTAACACAGGCTTCTCATTCTAGTCGATTTTCCCCTACCTGGATAAAGTGCCGACTCAACCCCAAGGGAGGATCTTCGTGGCAAAGTTGAAGAGGAAACCCAAGGCACAACTTCACATGATCACCTACACCGACTTGACTGCAGAGCAGCGCCAGCTCTACCTCAGAGCCCTCATTGCCGTAGCCCGCGTGGACGGCCAGCTCGATGAAGAAGAAGCCGACTTCTTTCTGCAAATTGCTGAAGGCATGGGCATTAACAAAGAGGTAGCTCAAAGCTATCTGGCCAACGACACGACTGCAGCCCTAGAGCTCAGCGCCATCCCGCCTCTGCACAACGCTGCCGGGGCCTTGATCCTGCGGGATTTGGCGGCGATGGCAGTGGTCAACAACAAGCTGACAGAAAAAGAGGAGGCCCTGATTTTTGAAATTGGCAAGGCCATGCAGTTTAGTCGGGAGGAGATTGACGAATTTCTAGACTGGGCCTTCATGGGCCTGCAGTGGCAGCTGAAAAGTGCCGCTCTCCTGCAGCGGTATGCCCAGCTCGCTGCCAGCAACAGCTAGAAGCCCAGGGCCGCCACCAACGGCTGCGCTAGCTGAGGTAGCGATCCAGAGCCCGCTGCAGCTCTTCCAGTTCCACCTCAATATTGCCGCTTTCAACGGCATGGCGAATGCAGTGGCGGATGTGATCGTTGAGGATAATCCGCGCCAGCCGATCTAGCGCCCCCTTGACGGCGGCAATCTGGAGCAGCACATCCGGACAGGGTTGATCCTCTTCGATCATGGAGCGGATCCCACGCACATGCCCCTCAATGCGAGCCAGGCGGTGAATCAGCTTGCGCCGCGATTGCGGATCGTGGCGGTGAGGTTGGGCCCGCCCCGAGAGAGGGGGTCGCTCCAACGCCAGTTCCCACTCTTCCTCCCAATCAGGTTCTTCAGGAAGTGGAGGGATAGAGCCAGTCTGAAGCGGGGGAATAGGATCGGCCATAGGAGGAGTCGAGGACTGTCTGCATGATACCCCCTGCTTTTCTCCGAGCAGGTTGAGGTGCTCTAGAATAGGAAAGGATATGAAATTTTGTAAATCCTCTCCTGGCTTGGCTTCATGACCTCCGTACTCTCCCCCTTTGGCCCCGTAGAAGCGGATCTAGAGCGTTTACGCCAGAACTTGACGCGGCTGGTCAGCGCCAAACACCCCATCCTGGCCATGGCTGCCGAACATCTGTTCTCGGTGGGGGGGAAAGGGATCCGACCAGCAATCGTGCTCCTGATCGCGCGGGCTACTACGCCCGACGGGGAGATTACCCCCCAGCATTGGCGCCTGGCGGAAATTACCGAGATGATCCACACCGCCAGCCTGATGCACGACGACGTCATCGACGCTTCTACCGTGCGGCGCGGCGTCAGCACAGTCAACACCCTTTTTGACAACCGGGTGGCGGTGCTGGCAGGGGATTACCTGTTTGGGCAGGCAGCCTGGTATTTGGCCAACCTGGACAACCTGGAGGTGGTGAAGCTGCTGTCCAAGGTCATTATGGACCTGCCAGAGGGAGAGGTGCGCCAGAGCCTCACTCGCTTTGATCCCGACGTCTCCCTGGAAGAGTACCTCGCCAAAAGCTTCTACAAAACCGCCTCCCTTATTTCTGGCAGTGCTAAGGCAGCAGGTCTCCTGAGCGGGGTAAGTCCTGAAGTAGCCGATCGCCTCTTCGACTTTGGCTGCAACCTGGGCATCGCTTTTCAGATTGTCGATGATCTCCTCGACTTTACTGGGTCGGCGGAGACGCTGGGCAAGCCAGTGGGATCCGACCTCATCCAGGGCAACCTGACAGCACCCGTTTTGTTTGCGCTAGAGGAGTTTCCGCAGATGCGGGAGCTCATCCTCAGAGAGTTGGCCGAACCGCAGGATCTCCAGCAGGTTCTAGAGTGGGTCTACCAAAGTGAGGGGATCCCGCGCTCCCGCCAGTTGGCGCGCGACTATGCCCAACGGGCTGCCGAGGCGCTGCAAGTTCTGCCGGACTCTGAAGCGCGCCAGGCTCTGCTGCAGATGGTAGACTACGTCCTCGAGCGGCCTTGCTAGAAGGCTTTTACGGAGATAGACCCGAGGCTCGAGTCGCCGCTGCCGAGAGCTCAGGGTAGGTGGGTGGAGTGAAAAAGCGCAGGCGGTTGGGTGGCCAAAAGCGAAAGATGGTATTGCCGATAATGTTTTCTTTGGGCAAAAACCCCCAGATGTGCGAGTCCTGGCTGTCATTGCGGTTGTCCCCCATTACAAAATAGGAGTTAGGAGGGACAACAAATTCCGATCCCTGGTTGGGCACTCCAGGACAGCGCTCGCCAGGGCAGGAGTAGTCAGGGGGAGCGTAGATGTAGTCCTCCTGCAGAGGAATGCCGTTGACGATTACCTTGCCCTCAGCAATGCGGATGCGATCCCCTGGCAGGCCAATTACCCGCTTGATGTAAGCACCGTTGAAGTTCAAGTGGGCAGGCGGGTAGAAGACAATGATGTCGCCGCGTCTGGGGGCGCTGAAGCGGTAGCTAACCTTTTCTACCACCAAGCGATCCCCTTCTTCTAGGGTGGGCAGCATGGAATCCGAGGGGATCCAGCGCGCCTCCGCCACAAAGGTGCGGATGCCAAGGGCCAGTAGCAGCGCCAGCAGCACCGTCAGCAGGTTTTCCCGCTGCGCCTGCCACCAGGTGCGAGATGGGGAATTGGCAGGGGTTTTGCTGGGCGGCAACTGGGGCTGGGGCAAAGACCTCGGATCTGTGGAGGGCATGGAGGCTAAACGCGCATGACTGCACGATTTCCAGATTATCGCACCCGGCAGGAGCGGAGACCGTCCCCTTTCCTGGCACTAGAAAGGCAAACGTCTGGCAAAACTTGATGGCGATTTCAACAGAAGAACAGCTTGAGCGCTTAGTCGAGAAGTAATTTTGCAGCGGATCGATTGGCTGACGGGGGATACCGAAAAGCCCTTGGCGCGAGTCGAGAAACTATACAGGGATCTGGTATTGCTTAGAGCAGCGGAGGACGGCTGGAACGTCTTGGCCTTATTGCTGGGGCGACCGTTATTGCCGGCGTCATTTTAACTGCTAGGTTCGCAAAAACGTGGGGAGCTAGCAAAAGCAGGGGGATCCCGCCAAAGGCCTAGCGGATCAACTGCCGGAGGTGAGTTTTTCCCAGTCCTGCTGGTGGATGGCAAGCATCTGGGCCTGGGCCTGGATGGCCGCTAACGTCTCTGCCATCAGGGGCCAGTTGCTGTCAGGGGGAGTGGGATACTGCTTAAGCTTCCCCAGGGTGCTGCTAAGGGCCACTTGCAGCTGCTGCAGCAGTTGGTGGGTTTGTTGGGCCAAAGCCAAGGTCTCGGAGACGCGGAGGCGGTTTTGGCTTTGCTGGTACTTCTGGAGGGCTTCTCCTCGCAGAATGCTGAGGATGGCTCCTTCCCTGGGAGGAGAGCCTGGCCCGCTTTTGGAGGGCTGGGGGATAATGCGCAACTGCAGCACCAGCGGCTCCCCCCGGTACAGCCGCTCCGCTTCTGCCTGCTGCGGCTCCCCGATGAGGCTGGGATCGAGAGCCATCATCCGCTTCATGGCAGCGATTAGCCTAGCCCGGATGGGTTCCGAGAGTTCCTTGAACAGATCCCGCAAAATCCCCTGCTGGCGGTAGCGCACCCGACACAGCACTCCCTCCTGGGGCTCTACAAAAATTTGCTCTGCTTTCTCGTCTAAAGCCCGCCGCAGCATCGAGTTCAGCAACTGCTGCACCGTCTCTTCCGATTCGTCACTAGGAGAGGGCGGAGCAGTTGGCCGTGCCGGCAGCGGCTGGGTGGGAGTTGGGTGGCTGGGCGGCCCGGCTACGGGAGCGGGGACTTCTGGGGTGGTGCGGCTGGCTTGGGCCTGCAGGCGGAGCCGCTCTACCTCTGCTGGGCTGGGGGGATGGCTGAAGTAGTGGGCAATTAACTCCTGCTGCTGCTCCAGCGTAATCGGAACTGGCTCAACCGAGATCTGGGAGTAAGCCAGCATTTTGCTCACGTAGTCCAGGGCTGCCAAATCCTGGGGATCCACCATGCCCAGGATCAAGCTGTCCGTATCCAGGGCCAAAGGCACCACCTGGTAGTAGATACAAATCTCCACCGGCAGGTATTGGGCAATCAGGGCCGCCACCCGCGCTCGGTCAATTAGAGAAGGGTGTCCTACCGCCAAAGAGGCATTTGGATTGGTCATGGCAAGCCTGCAGGGATCCCGGAGGGGAAAAGCGTCGTCTTCGATCATAGGCCCTTGGCCTCCGGGGTTTCTGTCTCGCCTGTCCCTAAGCAGCCCAGATTGAATAATGTAATACTAGGAGCATTCCTTTGGATCTTCTGCCACGAGAGAACGTTAGCCTTGGTCAGCCTTGGAGTCAACATCGACCACGTGGCCACGCTGCGCCAGGCCCGCCGCACCGTCGAGCCGGACCCGGTGGCCGCTGCCGTCATTGCCGAGTTGGCAGGCGCAGATGGGATCACGGTGCACCTGCGCGAGGATCGCCGCCACATTCAGGAGCGGGATGTGCGGCTGCTGCGGCAGACGGTGCGTACCCACCTCAACTTGGAGATGGCGGCAACAGAGGAGATGGTGGCCATTGCCCTGGAGATCAAGCCTGACTACGTCACGCTGGTTCCCGAGCGGCGGGAAGAGATTACCACCGAAGGGGGACTGGATGTGGCCAGTCAGGTTTCACGCCTAGGTGAAGTGGTAGATCGACTGCAGGGATCTGGCATTCCCGTCAGCTTGTTTGTCGATCCAGATCCCATCCAGATTGCCGCTGCTGCTCAGGTGGGGGCGCGCTGGGTGGAGCTGCACACCGGGCGGTATGCGGAGGCCTCCTCGGAAGCCCAACGGGAGGCGGAGCTGGCCCAGCTGCAGAAGGCTAGCCAACAGGCCATTCAACTGGGGCTGCGGGTCAATGCTGGGCACGGCCTCACCTACTGGAATGTGGGCCCGGTGGCGCGGATCCCGGGCATAGAGGAGCTAAACATTGGCCACAGCATCATCAGTCGGGCAGTGCTGGTGGGGTTGGAGCGAGCGGTGCGAGAGATGCGTCAGGCGATGGGGTTAGGAGTGGGCCCGGCATGAACTCGGAGTACTACGGCTACGACAACGGCTACGATTACGTTCTCGAGCAGGCTGAGATTGACCGCCTGCTGGATCTGCTGCCGGCCAGCATGCGAGAGAGCGTCAAGATCTTGCCGGCCTCGGAGCGGCAGACGGTCGTAATCAAAGGCCGGCGGCAACTGCCCTGGGAGCGGCAGCTGCGGCTTTTTATTAAACCCTACGAGTGGCGGCAGTTTACCCCCTTGCAGCGGGCGGGGTTGTTCTTGCACAAAGTAGGCTACTACAGCCGGGCAGCCTCGCGGCAGATCGACTTTTACCTGGCTATTGCCGCCTTGGGGGGCTTGAGCCTGATCTTCGAGGTGGTCCAGCAGGATCCGGTGGGGGCAACGGTTTCCGGTGGCTTAAGCGGCTTGGCTCTCTGGCAGTTGCGCCGCGACCAGACCAACGACCGCCGCCTTTTGGCTGCTGATGCCTACGCTGTGGACCGGCTGGTGTTGCGCGGAGTTCCGCGGTTGCAGGCAGTGGAGGCCCTAGGGCAAGCGCTGCACCTGGAGGCTCGCCTGGAGGGTCGCTCTGGCAACGACCTACTGGACATGCTGCGCTACCAAAACCTGAAGCGGCTGGCCCAGCGCCCAGCAGAAGATATTGTGTTGAGCTAGTTTCAAGCCATGCTTTCCCCCGCGCGGCTGGGATCCCTGGTGGGTCGAGGGGGCTGGGGGCATCACCTCCTCCAGGTGGCAGTAACCGATTCCACCAACCGGCTGCTCTTGGACTGGGGTCGCCGCTTCCCTCAACCTCTGCCCCTGGGCACCGTTCTGGTCAGCACTCGCCAGCGGGCAGGCCAGGGCCAGCACGGGCGAGTATGGCACTCGCAGCCAGGGGGGTTGTACCTGTCGGTCTGGCTGGGATCCCCTCCCCTGCGGCATTCCCTGCTGGAATTGACCCTGACCTTGGCCTGGGGCATTGCCGGCAGTTTGCGCCATCGGTTGGGGATCCCGCTGCGGCTGAAATGGCCCAACGACCTGGTGATAGTGGATAGCCAGGAGCCGGCTTTTCTGCGCAAGCTGGGGGGGATCCTGGTGCAAGGCCGCTTTGGGGAAAGGGGACAACTGCTGGGGCTGGTGGCCGGCGTAGGTGTGAATATCAACAATCCCGTGCCCGCCGAGGGAATCAATTTAGCTGAGATCTTGGGATGCCGGCAGGATAGCACCGCCATTGCCGCCTGGGTTTTGCAGGGGATGGAGCGGGGGTTCCAGGTCTGGCTCAAGGAGGGGTTTGCTGCTGTTTGCTGCGAGTACGAGACCTGGACAGTGAAGCCGCAAATCCAATGGCTCCCAGGTGAGGCGTCGGCTACGGTTTTGGGCCTTGCCGAGGATGGCAGGCTGCGGGTACAAACTCAGGGGGGGCAGATCCTCGTCCTCTCTCCCGACCAGGTGCGCCTGAGCTATCAAATGTCTCTTGCCAGTGGCTGGGAGTGATGGAGCCCTTGGTGGCCACCTCTTTTGGGCAGCGTCTTTCCTCTTGGCTGTGCAGCAGCTCGGCAGCAAGAGGGCGGCAGCTGCGGCGGCTGGGGCTGAGTCTAGGCGTAGGGCTAAGCCTGCTCTGGTCCTCTCCCACGGCGCTGTTGGCGCAGATGCACTTGCCCCCTCCTCCCCCTGTGGGGCCAGCGCTGGACACCCCTGCCGCAAAGGCGCTGCTGCAAGATGGTGCCCTTCCCCTGCCGCAAGACACCCTGAGAACCCCGGGCTCGGCTTCTCAACCGAGCAAAGTTACCGAGGCCCAGCCGGAAAGTGGGGTGCCGGTGGTGTTGGTGGAGCGCAGCTCCAGCCGCCGCCTCCTTCTCCTGCCAGGGGGAGAGCTTCGCATTGAGGAAACCCCTGAGCTGCCGCCGCTGACCTTGCCCACCTTGTCCCCCAGCAAAGAGCGACTGCTCTATCCGCTGCCCCACCCCGCGCCGATCACCTCTGGCTTTGGCTTGCGGATTCACCCCCTCAAGGGTCAGCCGGAGTTTCACGCCGGCGTGGATCTGGGGGCCAGCTTGGGCACGCCAGTCCTGGCTGCCTTGAGCGGCAAGGTGGTGAGTGCCGGCTCCCTGGGAGATCTGGGGATCACGGTTGTCCTAGAGCATGCTGGCGGCCGGCGCACCCGCTATGGTCACCTGTCTCAAGTAGCTGTCACCCCAGGAGAAGGGGTTAAGCAGGGATCCCTCATTGGCTATGTGGGGGCAACGGGAGCGGTGACTGGGCCGCATCTCCACTTTGAGCTGTGGCAGCAAACGGCAGGGCAAAGCTGGATGGTTTTGGACGCCACAGAAGAGCTGAAGGTCGCCGCAAGCTAGTTGCCGAGCTAGCCAGAGCCAGCTTGGGTTAGCATAGGTGAGCGGGATCCCACCTCTTGCGGACGTGGCGGAATGGCAGACGCGCTAGACTTAGGATCTAGTGCCGCAAGGCGTAAGGGTTCAAGTCCCTTCGTCCGCATGGCAAGCCCTGCTTCTAGCCGGGGAAGATCACCTCTAGGATTTGCTCAGGGGCAATGGAGTCAATCACCCCATTGGCGGCCTTGACGGCGCGGAACGGCCCCTCGGAAGGCAAAAGCCGCTCTGGGTCTGTAGGGCCAAACAGAGCCACCAGGGGAGTTTGCGTGGCCACTGCCAGGTGCATGGGGGCACTGTCGGTACACAAAAGCAGGGTGGAGCCAGCAATCAAGGCCGCCAGTTGGCCTAGCTGGGGCGGGCGGCTCACCGGCAGATTCGGCAGTTGCGACAGAAAGCCCTCCGCCAGCTTCTCATCCTCTGGCCCCAACACCAGCACGAGCGGCAGCTCCGGCCGCTTTTCCCGGAAACCCTTGATCACCCTAACCCACTTCTCTGGGGGATAGATCTTCTGGATGCCTTTCTCCTGGGACAGTTGGCTGGCGCCAGGGTGCAACAGCACATAATCTTGGCTGCCCTCCCCTAGCAGACGCTTGCGTTCCTGCTCAGCCCACTCCAGGGCTGTCTTTTTGAGGCGAAGCTGGGGCAAGCCTGCCGGCGCGGCAATGCCGAACCCCTGCAGCAGGTCGTGGTACATGTTGGCGGCGTATTGGGCCAGCTTTAGAGGCACCGGGTCGGTCAGCCAAGGTCGCCCAGGCCCTGGCGGGGCATAGCCAACCCGCTTTGGGATCCCAGTTAGCCAAAGCAACAGCTTGACCCACAAGCTTCTGCCCAGGCTGAGCACGGCGTCGTACTGCCGCTCGCGGATTCGCCCCAGCAGATCGCTGATATCCCCTAGCGAAAGTTGCTCCTTAAATGGGAAGGTCAGCACCCGATTCACCGAGGGGCAGACCTCGTAGGCAGCTGCCGCCCGCGGCTCTACCAACACCTCCAGCTCCGCTTCTGGAAAGCGCTGCCGCAAACTCGCTAGGGTGGGGAAGAAAAGAATTTGGTCGCCAATCCCTCCCGGCACCAAAGCGAGAATTCGGGGGGCCAAAGGGGCTTTGCCGAGAACTGCTTGAGAAGCAATCTCCATAGAACATCCTGTCGATAGCTGTATCCAGCCTAGGGGATCCCTGGCCAGGGATGTACCGCGTTTACTCTAGCTCAGGTTGGGCTCAATTCGGAGCGGGTCTGGCTCCCAGCGGCTTCTCAGCAACTAAGCTACAAAAAGGCCCAATTTTGGAACTCTCATCCTCGATGATGGGCTGTGGCCGCTACCCCAAAAGGCAGCACCATGACGGATGAGCCGATCCCGCTGCTGGATTTGACGTTGCAATACCGCGCTTTGGCTAGGACCCTTTTGCCTCAGGTGGAAGCTTTGCTGGCCTCTGGGCGGTACATTGGCGGAGAGGCAGTGCGGCAGTTCGAGGAGCTGTTTTCGCAGTTTCTCGGCGGCGGCGATCTGGAGACCGTCAGTTGCAACTCCGGCACCGATGCTTTGGTGTTGGCCCTGCGCGCTCTGGGGATCCAACCGGGCGACGAGGTCATCACCACTGCCTTTAGCTTTTTTGCCTCCGCCGAGGCCATCGATTTGGTGGGGGCACGGCCGGTATTTGTGGATGTGGATCCCTGCACCTTCAACCTGGATCCCCAGCTTCTCGAAAGAAGCATCTCCCCGCGCACCAAAGCCATAATCTCCGTGCATTTGTTTGGCCAGGCAGCCAACATGACCCAAATTTTGGCCATTGCGCGACGCCATGGGTTGGCAGTGGTGGAAGATTGCGCCCAGGCCATAGGGGCCTGCTGGGGGGGCAAGCCGGTGGGCACCTGGGGAGATATTGGCTGCTTTAGCTTTTTTCCCACCAAAAACTTGGGGGCTGCAGGAGATGGCGGGGCATTGGTGACCCGGGATCCGCAACTGGCCCGCAAGGTGCGCATCCTCAAAGAACATGGCCAAGTTGGCCAATACCACCACGAATACATCGGCCTCAACAGCCGTCTGGACGCGCTGCAGGCGGTAATCCTGTCGGTCAAGTTGCCCTACCTGCGGGAGTGGAACTGGCGGCGGCAGGCCATTGCCGAGGGCTATCACCGCCTGTTGCAAGGGATCCCTGGCCTCATCCTGCCCCAGGTGGCAAAGGGGGGAAACTCCGTTTGGCATCAGTACACGGTGCGGGTGCCCGGTTCCCACCCAACCGACTCGCGGCGGCGCGACCGACTGCAGCGGCAGTTGCAGAAGCGAGGCATTGCCAGCCGAGTTTACTACCCTACTCCCCTTCATCTCCAGCCCGTCTACCGCAAGCTGGGATATAAGCCTGGAGACTTGCCCAATGCCGAGCTCTGTGCTGCCCAGGTGTTGTCTTTGCCCTGTTTTCCTGAGTTGACCCTCCAGCAACAGGAGCGGGTGGCCCTGGCCATTGCTGAAATCTTGGCAGAAGAACCCTAGCAGCCCTGGAGGAGGGAGCTCAGGTGCTATCGAAGCTCAGCCGAAGATTACTTCAACTATTTCCGTGGTTGCACCAGTTTCCCCAACTCGGAGCTGTCCCTGCAAAGCTGTCATCGAAAGAGCGCGTTCGTTTTCTACGCCGCCTGCGCTTTACTCGCATCGGGGGCTGGTTTGTTGGGATCACGCTCCTAGTGAGTATTGCCGCCTTTAACACTGGCAACAATCCTCTCTACTTGGTTCTGGGGATGCTGCTTAGCCTCATTCTTCTTAGCGGCCTCCTCTCCGAGCTTACCCTCAAGGATCTGGAGGTGAGCCGGCAGTTGCCCAGCCGCATCTTTGCTGGCCAGCCGGTCTTGGTGGGGCTGACACTGGTCAATCGCAAACGCCGCCTGCCCAGTTTTTCCCTCCAGGTGAGGGAACGCATCGAGGGACTGAAGCGGACGGATTGGCCTTCCAGCTATGTGCTGCGGTTGGATCCCGGTGCCAAGCTGGACACCTTCTATCAGCACACCTTCCCAAGGCGAGGGGTGTGGCAGCTGCAGGGTTTTGAGATTGCCACCAGCTTTCCTTTTGAACTCTTTCGCAAGGCAGTGGCGATCGAGGAGCCGCAGGCGGTGATTGTATTTCCCCAGCCTGCCCTCGTCCAGGGACTGCTGCTGTGGGAGCACTTTGGCGGCAGCAGCCAGTTGCGCCCTCAGCCCGGCCAGGAGGGGGACTACCTCGGCCTGCGGCCATACCGTCCCCAAGATGATGTGCGCTCTGTGCATTGGAAGATCTCGGCCAAGCGAGATCAACTGGTCGTGCGGGAGCTGGAGCGCCCCCGTTCCCAGGCCATTGTCCTCTGCTTTGAAAATCGCTGGCAGCCGCGGGGAGAAAGCCCTGAAGCGCATCGCAACAAGCTGGAGCGGGCTGTAGAACGCTGCGCTGGGATCCTCACTTATTTGATTCGAGAAGGCTACCCCGTGGCTCTGGCCACCTTGCAGACGCGAACTGCTTTCGGGGCCGATCTGGCCCATCTCGACTGGCTGTTGGCCCTCCTAGCCCAACTGACGTTCGTCGGGGATCCGCAGCTGGGCTCCCAAGGGCCCTCCAACTCCCCTACTGGCTTCAGCCTCACTCCCCAAGATCGCTGCCTGCTCCTAGCTCACCCTCCTCAGGAGGGGGAAGCGGTGCCAGGTCATCTCGTTGAGCCGGGATCCCTGCTGCAATTTATTCCGATTGAGTAAGGCCTCCCTATCTCCCTGGCGGGCAGTGGTTGGTAGTGGGAATGTAGATGCGGCTGCCGGCCCACTGCAGTTTCTCTCGCAGGGTGCGGAAGTAGGAAAGGTCTTTTTCTAAGATCAGCAGCTTGGCTGGCAGGGGAGCGCGTCGAATTTGCACCCACTGGCCAGGGTTGACCGATTGAGCCAAGACACCATCCGTCCAGAGGCGGGTCAGCCCTTCTGGATCGGCAAGGGGCCAGATCTCCACCGTCGCCGTGCCGCTGATAACAATGGGCCGGCTGGACAAGCTGAGGGGACAAATGGGGGTGATGATGATGGCCTCGAAGGTAGGCTCGAGGATGGGGCCGTTGGCTGCCAAGGTGTAGGAGGTGGATCCCGTTGGAGTAGCCACCAGCACGCCATCTCCGTGGTACTGATCCAGAACCTCGCCATTGACTTCGATTTCCATGATGGCGGCGGGCAGGCGTTCCCGGTTGATGGGCTTTAGGCACATTTCGTTGAGGGCGTAGTACACTTCGCTAACCGGGCGGCCCTCCTGCTTTTCCTCTCCAGGGACAGCTCCTTGTCCCAGTTGGGGCTGCTCCCAAATCTGGGCCTGCAACATCATGCGGGCTTGCAGGACAAAGTCTCCCGCCTGGATGCGATCCCAGGGATCCTGGTGCAGCACCTGCTCTGACTGGGCCAAGAACCCCAGCCTGCCTCCCGACTGGATGGGCAAAATGGGGATCCCATGGGGAGCAAGGTGGCGGGCCGCCGCCAACACTGAGCCATCTCCTCCCAACACCACCGCCAAATCGATGGGATCCGAGGTGGCCTCCAAAAAGACCGGGTAGGGGTTGTGGTGCAAGCCAGTGGGAGCCGTCAGTACCGTAACGCCGCGCCGACGCAGCTGCTCCGCACACAGCTGGCAGGTAGCCTTGCTCTGGCGATCCCCCTCCTTGTAGGCAATCACCACCAAGCCCAGATCCATGGCTGACCTCGCGCAGGGATCCTTTCCCATCATCCCTCTTCAAGCTGGGGGTTGCCCAGACAAATTTCCTCAAGCGTTCTCTTCCGCTTTTTTTCACAATTTACTGGGAATTTTTTGATCTAACGAATGGCAGTGAAACAGCTTGTTACGTCGTTATTGCTGCGCTGTTGCGAACGCGCGAGTGGCCCGGAGCACTACCCCTACCTCTTGCTCCCAGAGAGAGGGTCTGAGGATGACTATCCCCTCTTAGGGAGCAAACGGGATCCCTGAGTGAGCGGGTATAAACTCCAGCAATTGGTTTATCGTATGGACATCCCTGCCCAAGCTGCTTTGTGCCTGCAAACCTATGGTCCCCGATCTCACCAATCGCATTTTTGGCGGCCGCTACCAACTGATTCAGGAAATCGGTGGTGGCGGCATGGGATCCGTCTTTCGGGCTTTGGACTTACACAACAACGGCCAAGAGGTGGCGGTCAAGATCCTGTATGCCCCTACCCTGCTGAGCCGAGGGAACGCCCAGCTCGATGATTTGCGCCGCCGCTTTGCCGAAGAGATCCGCGTCAGCACCCTTCTAGGCCAACATCCTCGCATCGTCAAAGTCCTGGATCACGGCCAAGAGGGGGAGCACGCCTATTTGGTGATGGAGTACCTCAAGGGACAGGATCTGGGGAAGCTAATCCGAGAAAAAGGAGCCTTGCCAGTTCGGCAGGCCATTCGGCTGGCCCTGCAGGCTTGTGAAGGGCTGCACTTTGCCCACACCTTCCGAGCTAACGTGGAAGGCCGCGAGATTCGGGGCGTGATTCACCGCGACATCAAGCCCAGCAACCTGTTTGTCGAGCGCGTTTTTCAAGATGGCCAGCTTACGTCTCAGCTCAAGATCCTCGACTTCGGCGTGGCCAAAACGCTGGCGGATCACACCCTTAGTCTAGGCACCCAAAAAGGGGGCGGATTTATCGGCACGGCTCGTTACGCCTCTCCTGAACAGGTACGCGGCAAATCTCTGGATGCCCGCTCAGACATCTACTCCCTAGGGGTGGTGCTCTACGAGATGCTGACGGGATCCATGCCCTTTCGCTTGGAAACCGACTCATTGCACAGTTGGATCCACGCCCATTGCTATGAAAACCCCCTTGAGATCAACCCAGAGACAGCCCCCCAGCCGATCCCACCCGCCATAGTAGCGGTGGTGATGGATTGTCTGAAGAAAAACCCGGACGAGCGGCCGCAGACCATGCAGGAGCTGGCAGAGCGGCTGTTGCAAGCCTATGAGCTGACGGTGGCCAACCAACTTCCCCCCAGCCAAGCCAGCACCGTCCTCCTCCCCAACACTGCTTCCCCGCCACTGCGCACCCCCACCAGGTCAGGCCCAGGAACCTTTGAGGACATCCGCGATGAGGATCTAGAGCTCATCGAAGAGGAGCCAATCCCTCCTCCAGGTGTGGGGATCCCCTACTACATCGCTGAGCGGAAAGCTACCTCAGCAGAAGCTGCACCGGAGCTCTCCCCCAAAACCGAAGGCGAAACGGCCAAAGCGCCCTCCACAGTCATCCAAGCTAGCGACACGCTCCCGGCTGTCCCTCCCCAGGATCGCCTTGCCACACCCCCACCAACGGATACTCCTCTGCCACCAGCTGCTTCCCGAACGGTTCGCCAGCCTTCCACCAGCAGCCTGAAGTGGCTCTGGGTTGGGGGAGGCGCTGTGGCTCTGCTAGCCGCCTTTTTGCTCTGGCCGCGCCCAACTATCCGCGATACCCAGGAAGAGCCGGAGCCGATCCCTACTGCTGAAGTCACCCCAACCCCTACACTCAAGCCCCAGCCCCCCCCCCCCCCCCCCCCCCCGCCCCCCCCCCCCCCCGCCCCACGCCCCCCCCCCCCCACCCCCCCACCGGCCCC
>NZ_JANSHH010000023.1:2500-5057 GCF_047461515.1 Synechococcus sp. W70.1 | reverse complement strand
GTCTGGCACCGAGCTATTTTTCCGGAGGGTCACCCCTCCAGTAGGTTCGCCGCTGATGCGTTTCACGTCCGAGTTCGGGATGGAGTCGGCGTGGTTCCACATCGCCATGAGCACCAGACCCCCACACCCTGAAAGCTGCACAGCAAGAGACGGCAGGAGGACTAGGTCAAGCAGACGGTCTGTTAGGACTCCTCGGCTGCATGCATTACTGCACTTCCACCTAGAGCCTATCCACCGGGTCGTCTTCCCGGGACCTTAACAGAGGACTCATCTTGAGGTGGGCTTCCCACTTAGATGCTTTCAGCGGTTATCCACTCCGCACATGGCTACCCAGCGTCTACCGTTGGCACGATAACTGGTACACCAGCGGTGCGTCCCTCCCGGTCCTCTCGTACTAGGGAGAGCTCCTCTCAATCCTCTTGCGCCTGCACCGGATATGGACCGAACTGTCTCACGACGTTCTGAACCCAGCTCACGTACCGCTTTAATGGGCGAACAGCCCAACCCTTGGGACGTACTACCGCCCCAGGTTGCGATGAGCCGACATCGAGGTGCCAAACCTCCCCGTCGATGTGAACTCTTGGGGGAGATCAGCCTGTTATCCCTAGAGTAACTTTTATCCGTTGAGCGACGGCCCTTCCACTCAGCGCCGTCGGATCACTAAGGCCGACTTTCGTCCCTGCTCGACTTGTAGGTCTTGCAGTCAAGCTCCCTTATGCCTTTGCACTCAACGGCTGATTTCCAACCAGCCTGAGGGAACCTTTGCACGCCTCCGTTACCCTTTAGGAGGCGACCGCCCCAGTCAAACTGCCCACCTGAAACTGTCCTTTCCCCCGCTTCCGGGCAGAAAGTTAGAATTCTAGCCTTGCCAGAGTGGTATCTCACCGGCGACTCCATACCCCCCGCAAGGGGTACTTCTTTGTCTCCCACCTATCCTGCGCAGGCAAGGCCCGAACCCAATTCCAGGCTACAGTAAAGCTTCATAGGGTCTTTCTGTCCAGGTGCAGGTAGTCCGCATCTTCACAGACAAGTCTATTTCGCCGAGTCCCTCTCCGAGACAGCGCCCAAGTCATTACGCCTTTCGTGCGGGTCGGAACTTACCCGACAAGGAATTTCGCTACCTTAGGACCGTTATAGTTACGGCCGCCGTTCACCGGGGCTTCGGTCGCCAGCTTCGCTTGCGCTAACCAGCTTCCTTGACCTTCCGGCACTGGGCAGGCGTCAGCCCCTATACGTCGTCTTACGACTTAGCAGAGACCTGTGTTTTTGGTAAACAGTTGCTTGGGCCCTTTCACTGCGGCCAGCTCGCACTGGCACCCCTTCTCCCGAAGTTACGGGGTCATTTTGCCGAGTTCCTTAGAGAGGGTTATCTCGCGCCCCTGGGTATTCTCTACCCACCCACCTGTGTCGGTTTCGGGTACGGGTGACAACTTTCATCGCCTACGAGCTTTTCTTGGCACTACCCTTCACCACGCGGGGTCCGTAGACCCCTCCCAATCCAGTCAGGGTGTGGCTAGCTCTCGTGCGTCCCTCTTCGGCTCCAGTTGCCAGTCAGGGAATATCAACCCTGTGTCCATCGACTACGCCTTTCGGCCTCGCCTTAGGTCCCGACTAACCCCCCGCGGACGAACCTTCCGGGGGAACCCTTGGGTTTTCGGGGCATTGGATTCTCACCAATGTTTGCGCTACTCAAGCCAGCATTCTCACTTCCGCCTCGTCCACGGCTGCTTGCGCTACCGCTTCACCCTACTGCGGAACGCTCCCCTACCATCTAATCCACAACTTCGGCGCACCGCTTAGTCCCGTTCATTTTCGGCGCAGGGGCGCTTGACCAGTCAGCTGTTACGCACTGTTTAAAGGATGGCTGCTTCTAAGCCAACCTCCTGGTTGTCTTCGCACCCCCACCTCCTTAACCACTGAGCGATGACTTGGGGGCCTTAGTTGGTGGTCTGGGCTGTTCCCCTCTCGACGATGGAGCTTATCCCCCACCGTCTCACTGCCGACTAACCCTGGCGTATTCGGAGTTTGGTTCGGTTCGGTACGGCTTTCGCCGCCCTTACCGATTCAGTGGCTCTACCCCACCAGGTACCTGTCGACGCTGCGCCTCAACGCATTTCGGGGAGAACCAGCTAGCTCTGGGTTCGATTGGCATTTCACCCCTAACCACAGCTCATCCGATGATTTTTCAACATCAACCGGTTCGGCCCTCCACTTGGCTTTACCCAAGCTTCAGCCTGGCCATGGTTAGATCACCCAGGTTCGGGTCTACAGCGTGCGACTTAGCGCCCTCTTCAGACTCGGTTTCCCTCTGGCTCCGGCATTCCCGCCTTAACCTGCCGCACACTGTAACTCGCTGGCTCATTCTTCAACAGGCACGCGGTCACCCGTTCAATCGGGCTCCCACTGCTTGTAGGCACACGGTTTCATGCTCTCTTTCACTCCCCTCCCGGGGTTCTTTTCACCTTTCCCTCACGGTACTGGTTCACTATCGGTCACACAGGAGTATTTAGCCTTGCGAGATGGTTCTCGCAGATTCACACGGGATTTCCCCTGTCCC
>NZ_JANSHH010000022.1:0-220536 GCF_047461515.1 Synechococcus sp. W70.1 | reverse complement strand
AGGCACACCGGCTAAAGACGGAGCCAACTTTAGCCTAGGCAAAGTGCCTACCAGATAAAGATGTACTCGCAAGCCTACTAGCTCAGCCCATCTCCGTCAAGGCAGGCGGTTGGTTATGCCACAAAGTGGCTGATGTCTAGTGAATCAAGGACTAGAGGAGAGCCCTGTTTTTGCCAGCCCAGCCGAAGCAAAAGCCCGGCAAGGCCAGCCAAATCTGAAGCAACTCTGTAAGTTCCCGGCACCTGCGCCGAGAATCGGCCAGCCTACCTAGTAGAAGGGATCCCAGCTTCCCACTTAGGTCAGCAAGACAGAGTCTTTGCTAGAGGCGAGGGATTCCGTGTTTCGGCGTTTCTTTGGGGAAGCCTCGTATGGTTCTTAGCTCTCCTCCCTCTGTCATGCCCAGCAGCGCCGAACGCGAGATGGCGCGGGATGTGCTCACCCTCTCCCGGCATGTCTTGCAGCAGTTTGGCAGCTTCACCGCCGAGGCCCAGGACTTCAGTGCTCTAATGAACCGCATTGCCCTGGCCGGCAAGATGATTGCCCGCCGCCTCAGCCAGGCAGGACTCATCGAGGGAGCGCTGGGCGTAACCGGCAACGTCAATGTCCAAGGGGAAGAACAGCAGCGGATGGACGAGTACGCCAACCGGGCCTTCATCCGCGCTTTGGAGCAGACAGGGCTGGTCTGTCGGCTGGTCTCAGAAGAGATGAAAACCCCGGCCCGCCTGCCGGAAAACTGCTCCCTCAGCCGCCTGGCGCTGCTTGTCGATCCCCTAGATGGCTCCTCCAATATCGAGGCCAACCTCAGCGTTGGCTCCATTTTCTCTGTCCTTCAGCCCCTGGAGGATTGCCCTGAGGCTGACCACCAAGATCTCCTCCAGCCGGGCCGCCGGCAACTGGCTGCTGGCTATATCCTCTACGGCCCCAGCACCCAACTGGTCTATTCCGTCGGCAAGGGGGTACATAGCTTTACGCTGGATCCCAGCTTGGGCGAGTTCATCCTCTCCCAAAGCGACATCCGCATTCCCGAACGTGGCTCCGTCTACAGCCTCAACGAGGGCTACTTCTGCCAGTGGAGCGAGGGGATCCAAAACTTCATCCGCTACGCCCATCGCCAAGGCAGCTATACCTCCCGCTACAGCGGCGCTCTGGTGGCGGATTTTCACCGCATCCTGTTGCAGGGAGGGGTATACCTCTACCCCGGCACCCGGCAAAAACCCGAGGGCAAGCTGCGGCTGATGTATGAGGCCAACCCGCTGGCGTTTTTGGCCGAGCAGGCAGGAGGCGTGGCTACCACTGGCACCGAGGCCATCCTGGACATCGTGCCCCACTCTCTCCACCAACGGGTGCCCCTCATCATTGGCAGCCGCGAGAACGTGGAAGAGGTGCTGCGCTGTCTGGAAGGTTCTCTGCGGCCCTAGCTCCTCTCTCCCTATCCACCCAAGCTGAGCCGACTCTATGGTGGCCCTGGCGGAAAACCCCTTGCGCGTTGGCCTCAACCAAGAGCGCATTCCGGATCCTTGCATTCTGGTGCAGTTTGGCGCTTCCGGGGATCTGGTGGCCCGCAAGCTGATCCCGGCCTACTACCGGCTCTTTGTCCAGCGACGGCTGCCGCCGGAGTTTACCTTGGTGGGGGTGGCTCGCCGCAACTGGAGCCACGAGGCCTATCGAGACAAGATGCGGGCAGCCCTGAAGGAATTTGCCTCCCAAGATCTGGGGCCAGAAGCCCTCTGGCAAGACTTTGCCAGCCGCCTGTTTTACTGTCGCTTGGATATTGGCGATGCCGAGGGCTACCTGCGCCTCAAGCAATTTCTCAGCCAACTGGACGAAGAGCGGGGCACCCGTGGCAACCGCGTGTTTTACCTGGCGGTGGCGCCGGACTTCTATGCCCAGGCCCTCCAGCAGTTGGGGGCAGCGGGGATGCTGGCGGATCCAACCAGGACGCGGGTGGTGATTGAAAAGCCCTTCGGCCACGACCTCACCTCGGCCCAGGAGCTGAACCGCCTTGTGCAGCGCATCTGTCAGGAAGAGCAGGTTTACCGCATCGACCACTACCTGGGCAAAGAGACGGTGCAAAACCTGCTGGTCTTCCGCTTTGCCAACGCCATCTTTGAGCCTCTCTGGAACCGCAACTACATCGACCATGTGCAGATTACGGTGGCGGAAACGGTAGGGGTGGAGGATCGGGCCGGCTACTACGACGCTGCCGGCGCTCTGCGGGACATGGTGCAGAACCACCTAATGCAGATCTATTGCCTGACGGCCATGGAGCCGCCCGTCTCGTTGCGCGGCGATGGGGTGCGCAATGAAAAGACCAAAGTGCTGCAGGCCACCCGTCTGGCCGACACTCGCAACGTGGCAGCCGCAGCGGTGCGGGCCCAGTATGGCCCCGGCTGGATTAGCGGCAGGCCAGTGCCCGGCTATCGCCAAGAGCCCAATGTCAACCCCAACTCGCAGACCCCCACCTATGCCGCCCTGAAGCTGGAATGCGACACCTGGCGGTGGAAAGGGGTGCCCTTTTACCTGCGCACGGGCAAGCGCCTAGCCAAGAAGGTTTCCGAGGTGGCCATCTACTTTAAGCAGGTGCCCCTATCCCTTTTTCCTTCGGCCACGCGGGAGGTGAGCCCCAACATCCTGGTGCTGCGCCTCCAGCCCAACGAGGGCATCTCCTTGCGTTTTGAGGCCAAGATGCCCGGGCCGGAGATCCGCACCCGCTCGGTGGAAATGGATTTTCGCTACGGGACAGCCTTTGGGTCGAGCGCGCCAGATGCCTACGAGCGCCTGCTGTTGGACTGCCTGCTGGGGGATCCCACCCTGTTTACCCGCGCCGACGAGGTGGAAGCTGCCTGGCGGGTGGTAACGCCCGTTTTGTCGGCCTGGGAGACGCCACCTGGCTATGATACCGCGCCGCCGCTGTACACCTATGAGGCCGGCACCTGGGGGCCCAAGGCTGCCGAAGACCTGCTGGCCCAGTCTGGGCGGCGGTGGCGACGTCTCTAGTTTCCTGCAGCAAAACCTGGCTCAGGTGGCGACTGGGGCTGATAAAGCGCCAAGGGGGCGAGAGCAGACATTTCAAACAGCGATTGCGGCTAACATGGGCATGGCCTGGTTTTGCGTGGGTATCATGCCGTCGCTGTCGTTCCGGTTTTGCCTAGCCTTGCCGGTGGGCCTTGCCCTTGTCTTGGGGATAGAGGGAGGGGATCCCGCGCGGGCTCAGGTCTTGCTCCATGTGCCCCTGCCCAATGGGGACTTGATGCAGGCCCAGGGGCTGCAACTGGCCACCAACGCGCTGCGGCTAGCCCAGTTTGGCCAGACCGAAGAGGCGTTGCGCCGCCTGCAACTGGCCGTGGCCATGGTGCCCACCTCTTCCGAGCTGCTCTACGCTTTGGGCAACGTCTATCTGGAGCTGGGGAACTCTGCCCAGGCCGTGCAGGTGCTACAAAGGGCCCGCGCTCTGGCTCCCCAGGATGGGGATGTTCTCTACTCCCTGGGAGTGGCTTACTTGCGGCAGGGCAGCTACTTTGCCGCCGCCGAGGCCCTGGAACGGGCTGTTGCCTTGCAGCCGGATAACCCCAACGCCCGCTTTCAACTGGGCAATGCCTACCTCATGCTTGACCAATGGGATCCCGCCCGGCGGGAATATGAGAAAACCTTGGAGTTGGATCCCGCCTACTGGCCTGCTATGAACAACCTTGGCCTCGTGGACTACGAGCAAGGGGATCTGGAGGCGGCCATCGAGCGCTGGGAGCGCACCATCGAGATGAACGAGGCGGTGGCCGAGCCCTACCTGGCCCTGGCTACAGCCCTGTACGTTCGCGGCCAAACCCAGCGGGCGGAAGAACTGGGGGCCAAAGCCGTGCGCTTGGATCCCAGCTATGCCCGGCTAGAGGTGCTGCGGGAGAACCTGTGGCGGAATAACCTGCTGCGAGATGTGCAAGTTCTCCTGCGAACACGGGCAGTGGTAGAGGCCCTACAGCAGGCTGCTGTGGACCGGTTCAACCGCCAGATGGGTCTTGCAGGAGAGTAGCCCGGGATCCCTCGGCCACTGGCTTTTGCCGCTTCTCAAGCTTGGCTCGGATCCGCTCGGCAATACCGACACTGTTGAGGCCAAGGTCTGCAAGAGACTCTTCACGGGTAGCATGTTCTACCCAAATGTCTGGCACCCCCAGGCGCAAAAGAGGCACCCGGATATCGGCATCCAGGAGGGCTTCCCCCACTGCCGAGCCAAACCCGCCCATGAGGCAGCCTTCTTCCACCGTCACCACCAGGCGGCTTTGTTCGGCTAGGGGCAGGATTAGCTCTGTATCCAGGGGCTTGGCAAAGCGGGCATTGACTACCGTCGTGGAGATGCCGTGCTCTTTGAGGATCTCCGCTGCCTGCAAGCTGGGATAGACCATCGACCCATAGGCCAGGACTAACACATCGCCGCCGCTGCGCAGCACCTCCGCCTTGCCAATGGGAATGGGCTCCCAGCCATCTTCCGCCAAGGGCACCCCAACGCCAGAGTCGCGCGGGTAGCGCATGGCAATGGGTCCTTGGGTGTACTGGATCCCGGTTACCACCATGCGCTGCAGTTCCGCTTCGTCTTTGGGGGCCATCAGCACCATCTCGGGGATGCAGCGCAGATAGGCGATGTCGTACATGCCCTGGTGGGTGGCGCCGTCAGGTCCAACCACGCCTGCCCGATCCAAGCAGAAAAAGACTGGCAGCTTTTGGAGGCAGACATCGTGGATAATCTGGTCGTAGGCCCGCTGCAGGAAGGTGGAGTAAATGGCCACCACTGGGCGCATCCCTTCACAGGCCATGCCAGCAGCCAAGGTGACCGCGTGCTGCTCCGCGATCCCCACATCCACAAACTGATCCGGCAGTTTCTCCTTGAGCTTGTCTAGGCCAGTGCCAGTGTCCATAGCTGCCGTGATGCCAATGATGCGGGGATCCCGCTCCGCCAGTTTGCAAAGGGTATGGCCGAAGACCTTGCTGTAGCTGGGGGGAGTGGGTTTAGTGGGAGGATAGGGTTTGCCGGTGGCCAGGTCGAAGCGGGATTGGGCGTGATAGCTTACCTGCTCAGCCTCGGCCGGTGGGTAGCCTTTGCCCTTGACGGTGGCCACATGCACCAGCACGGGCCCAGAGAGGCCATGGGCCAACTCAAAAGCATCCAACAACTCTGCCAGGTTGTGCCCGTCCACCGGCCCCACGTAGGTAAAGCCCAGCTCCTCGAAGATGATGCCGGCCTTGTTGTTCTGCACAGCAGTAACCAGCTTCACCGTCTCCTTCATGCGCTCAATTTCGGGGCTGAGACTGGAGCCAACTAGAGGCAGGTTCTTTAGTTGCTCCTCCAGGCTGTCGGCCAAAAATTGCACTGGCGGGCTGAGGCGCAGGCGGTTTAAATAGCGCGGGATCGCCCCCACATTGGGGGAAATCGACATGCCGTTGTCGTTGAGGACCACCATCAGGTTGGTCTTGGGCAAATGGCCGGCGTGGTTGATGGCCTCATAGGCCATGCCCCCGGTCAGGGCGCCGTCCCCGATGATGGCCACCACCTTGAAGTTTTCCCCCCGCCGGTCGCGGGCAATGGCCATACCCAAGGCTGCCGAGATGCTGGTGGAGGCGTGGCCGGCCCCAAAGTGGTCGAAGCGGCTTTCGCTGCGCTTCAGGTAGCCGGAGATCCCCCCCTTTTGGCGAATGGTGTGGAAGTTGTGATACCTGCCGGTGAGCATTTTGTGGGCATAGGCTTGGTGCCCCACATCCCAAATAACCTTGTCGCGATCCAGGTCAAGGGTTTTGTAGAGCGCCAAGGTCAGCTCCACCACCCCCAACCCTGGCCCTAGGTGACAGCCGACGGGAGAGTTGGCAGCCGTTTGCAAGTGTTTTTCGCGGATCTGGCGAGCTAAGCTGCGCAACTGGCTGAGGCTTAGGTTGCGGAGCTGGTTGGGATGAGTGATTTCACTCAGGTGCATAGGGGATCTGTCCTTCCGGTGTGATCTCACTCTAGATCATGGCTTTCCAAGAGGGCTTGGCTGGAGTCTTTTCAAAACTTCGCTGGATGTCTCCCGCTGCAGGGTTAGCATCGGACAAAGGCCCCGCTTTTCGAGGTTGCCTGCCCATGAGGATTGCCGACAACATCACCCAACTCATCGGTCGCACGCCGTTGGTGCGGCTCAACCGGATCCCGCGGGCGGAGGGATGCCTGGCGGAGATTGTGGTTAAACTGGAGAGCTTCAACCCGGCGGCCTCGGTAAAAGACCGCATTGCCGTCAGCATGATCGAGGCAGCTGAGCAAGCCGGTTTAATTTCCCCCGGCAAGACCATTTTGGTGGAACCCACCTCCGGCAACACGGGCATTGGCTTAGCTATGGCGGCAGCGGCCAAGGGCTACCGGCTCATCATTGTCATGCCTGAGAGCATGAGCCTGGAGCGGCGGCTGCTGTTGAAGGCTTACGGGGCAGAGGTGCATCTAGCCAGCAGCGCCGGTGGCATGGGAGAGGCCATTTGGAAGGCGGAAGAGATCGTGCGCCGCACCCCCAATGCCTACATGCTGGGCCAATTCACCAACCCTGCCAACCCCCAAATCCACGCCCGCACTACCGGCCCCGAGATCTGGGAGGACACCGATGGCCAGGTGGACATCCTGGTAGCGGGGGTGGGCACTGGCGGCACCATTACCGGGGCGGGCGAGTTTCTCAAGAGTAAGAAACCTTCCATTCGGCTAGTGGCCGTCGAGCCCAAGGCAAGCGCGGTTCTAAGCGGGGGACGGCCCGGCTTTCACCGCATCGAGGGCATCGGGGCAGGGTTTGTGCCGGAGGTGTTGCGGCGGGATCTCCTGGATGAGGTGATTGCCGTAGACGACGAAGAAAGCATGGTCTACAGCCGCCGCCTGGCCAGAGAAGAAGGGATCCTCTCCGGCATTTCCACTGGGGCAGCCCTGGCTGCCGCTATCCAGGTGGGGCGGCGACCGGAAAACGCCGGCAAGCTAATTGTGATGATCCAGCCCAGCTTTGGCGAGCGCTACCTCAGTACGCCTCTCTTCCGCGACCTGGAGCGAGAGTCGGACTCGCGGCTGCCGCAGTCTTTGGTTAGGTAGTCAAAACTCGCCAGCTAGGGCCGCTACGCAGCGCTCACACAGCTCTGGATGTTCGGCAAATTCCCCCACCCGAGGAGAGTAGTTCCAGCAGCGCACGCACTTTTTGCCCTCTGCCCGCTGAACGACAACCTGCAGCTCCGCCGCCTCAGTCTCTGCCTTGATGAGCTCCACCTGGGAAGTGATAAACAGGTAGCGCAGCTCGGCGGCCCGCTCTTCCAGAAGAGCGTACAGGTGGGGATCCGCCACCTTGAGGATGAGCTTGGCTTCGGTGGAAGCGCCGATGAGCTTGTCGGTGCGCGCTTGTTCCAGCGCCTTGTTCACCTCCTGCCGCACTGCCCGCAGCTTTTCCCAAGTGGCAGCTAGCTGGGGATCCCGCCACTGCTCCGGCAGTCGCATCCAGCCCCCTTCAAACACCGAACGGGTGGGCTTGGGGTAGGGCAGGTAGCTCCAGATCTCTTCTGCGAGGTGGGAAAGCACTGGGGCGATGGCCTTGGCCAAGTTCTCCAGCACCAGGGACAGCACCGTCTGACATTGCCGCCGCCGCAGGCTGCGGGCGTGACTGATGTAGAGGCGATCCTTGCCAATATCCAAGTAGAAGTTGGAGAGATCCACCACGCAGAAGTTCTGAACCGCTTGGAAAAAGCGGTAGAACTGATAGCTGTCAAAAGCTTCGGTGATCTCCTCTCCCACCTCCTTTAGGCGGTGCAGGAGGTAGCGATCCAACTCGGTCAACGCTTCAAAGGGAACGGCATCCTGGGCCGGGTTAAAGTCATAGAGGTTGCCTAGCAGAAAGCGGGCTGTGTTGCGGATCTTGCGGTACACATCTGCCATCTGCCCCAGGATGGTCTTGCCCAGGGGCACGTCGCCGGAGTAGTCCACGCTGGAAACCCACAGTCGCAGCACATCGGCCCCGTAGGCGGGATCCGTCTGAGGGTCGCTGCCGCCGTTGATGAGCACCAGGGGATCGATGACGTTGCCCAAGGACTTGCTCATCTTCTGGCCCTTTTCGTCCAGCACAAAGCCGTGGGTGAGCACCGCCTTGTAGGGGGCACAGCCATTGACCGCCACTGAGGTCAGCAAGCTGGACTGGAACCAACCTCGGTGCTGATCCGAACCCTCCAGGTAGAGATCCACGGGGTAGCCCAACCCGCGCGCCTGGGCCACCGCCGCCCAGGAAGAGCCGGAGTCAAACCAAACATCCATGGTGTCCGTGCCCTTGCGGTAGGTGCGGCCATTGCGGCGGTACTGCTCCGGCAGCAATTCTTCTACTGGGCGCTTCCACCAAGCGTCAGATCCCTCTTGGGCAAAGATGGCCTTGATGTGGTCAATGGTTTCGGCAGTCAGCAGAGCCTCGCCAGTCTCCTCGTCATAGAAAACAGGGATGGGCACCCCCCAGGCCCGCTGGCGGGAGATGCACCAGTCGGAGCGCTCCTTGACCATGGCGGTGATGCGGTTTTCCCCTTCCGGCGGGATCCACTTCACGGTTTTGATGGCCTGCAGGGCCAGCTCCCGGAAGCCGGCTACGGACGCAAACCACTGCTCGGTGGCCCGGAAGATGGTGGGTTCTTTGGTGCGCCAGTCGTAGGGATATTTGTGGCTGTAGGGCTCCTCCTTGAGCAGGGCACCGGCAGCCTGCAAAGCCTTAATCACGGCCAGGTTGCCGCTAGTCTCCGGTTCTTTGGAGAGGACATCTAGCCCGGCAAACTGGGGGCCGGCTTCTGCTGTAAACCTCCCCTGCTCGTCCACGGGGCTGAGGATGGGCAGGCCGTACTTTTGGCCAGTTTTGAAGTCTTCTTCCCCATGCCCTGGCGCCGTGTGGACAATGCCGGTGCCGGACTCGGTGGTCACATAGTCTCCCAAAACACAGAGGCTAGGGCGGTCAAAGAGGGGGTGGCGTCCCTGGCAGTATTCCAGAGCGGATCCCGGCAGGGTGGCCTTGACCTCCAAGGGAGTCTCCAGGACTTTTTCCAGCCGCTGCCGCAAAGCGGCGGCAATGAGCAGCAGGCCGAAGCGGGGAGACTCCACCACCGCGTAGGTAAGCTTGGGGTTAAAGCAGAGAGCCAGGTTGGCCGGGATCGTCCAAGGGGTAGTCGTCCAGATGGCCGCCCGCAGGCCTGGCAGGAAGGGCTCTAAAACCGGCCGCGCCGCCGGGCTGAGGCTTTGCAAGGGAAAAGCCACGTAGATGCTGGGGGAGATGTGGTTGTCGGGATATTCCAGCTCCGCTTCTGCCAGGGCCGTCTGGGAGCTGGGGCTCCAGTGGACGGGCTTGAGGCCGCGGTAGATGTAGCCCTTGAGAACCATCTGGCCAAACACCTCGATCTGGGCCGCCTCGTACTCCGGCGATAGGGTCAGGTAGGGCCGATCCCAATCTCCCCATACCCCCAGCCGCTGAAAACTGGCCCGCTGCACGTCGACGTAGTGCAGGGCGTACTCTCTGGCCTTTTGCCGCAGTTGCAGGGGGGTGAGGCTCTGCCGCTCCTGGGGGGAGAGGCTTTGCAGCACTTTCAGCTCGATGGGCAGGCCGTGGCAGTCCCAGCCAGGTACATAGCGCACCTTGCGCCCTCGCAGGAGGTGGTACTTGTTGACGATGTCCTTGAGGATCTTGTTGAGGGTAGTGCCCATGTGGATGTCGCCATTGGCATAGGGTGGCCCATCGTGCAGGACAAAGGGATCCCCCGGATTGGTTTCCGATAGACGCTGGTAGATCTGTTCTTCCTGCCAAAAAGCCTGGATGGCGGGCTCTCTCTTAGCGGCCTCCGCCCGCATGGGAAACTGAGTCTGCGGCAGGTTGAGGGTACTCTTGTAGTCCACGGCAACTTGAGCAGGCTAAAGGGTGTTTTTCTATCCTACGCCGTTGCCTGGTTCTCAGTCGTGTTCTAGGCTTCCTCTCCCTGGCCTGAGGGAAAGGGATCCAGACGGCCACCTCGGCTTTCTGCCAGGAGTCTGGCTTGCTTGGGGTTCCTTTCTCTTAGGGTTGAACGGTAAGGCGCCGGCTCTCGACAACCAGGCCACTTTGGTTAACCAGCATCACCGAGATCCACTCAGCACCCGCTTCTGGGGGGGCATCCGCCTGCAGGAAGATCCCGCCCGCCTGTAGAGGTTCGAGGGCAAACGAAGTGACATCCAGGTAGCTTGCCCCGGCAACGGGCCGCTCCGCCACAGCGCCCAACAGCAAAGATTGGGTGAGGGGCTCGGCCACAATGGCCTGCAGCGAGTAGGTGGATCCCGGCTTGACCACCTCCGGCAGCTTGAAAGTAACGGTGGGGGGTGCTGAGCCGGAGGTGAGCGTGCTCGACTCCCGCAGCACTTCTTGCTCTACCAGCAGCAGTTGTCCTGGATTGGCGGCATCCGGGCGGTAGCGGTTGCGCACCAGGACGGAAGCCTTTACCTGAAACTCCCCCCGCCCCGAAGCCTGGGATCCCTGCACTTGGCTAGCAATCTCAGCTACAATCTCAGGGCCTATCTGCCGCCAGGAGACAATTTGGGCGGAGTAGGTCAGCTCAGGATGCGCGTCCCACAGCTTGCGAATGGCCTCTTCCACCCCCTGCCGATCCAACCCGTCGCGGTGGCGGAAGTCGGGGCTGTAGCCGGCCATCACCTTCGGCAAGTCCCGTCGGTTAGCCGCGGCTATTTGCTCGTTCAGCCACTCGACCAGAGCCGCTGGCGCAGGGGCAGAAACCTGCCTTTGCAGCCCGCTTTCTAGGCGCAGCGGGGGAGTCTGGGCCAGCACTTTGCCTGCAAGCGGGATCCCCCAGCTCAAACTCAAGGCAAGGGGCCAGAGCAGTTGGGAAAAGGCGGATCGAGAGCTCAAACTGTGGGCCTCCGGCGGGCAGGTCTGCGCTTAGTTTAGCCTGTCCGGGTAGGGATCCGGCCCAACTTGGCCGAGCGGCTATCCACACCCCTGAAGCCCGGTTTATTCTGGAGATTGGGTTGCATCGGCGAGGTTCCATGGCGTCCCCTCACTCCCCTGCTTTCTTGGCTTTGGTCAACGAGGCCAAAAGCCGCATCCAAGAGCTGACCGTCGAGCAAGTCAGGCAGAAACAACGGCAAGGGGATCCCTTCTACCTAGTCGACGTGCGGGAAGAATCGGAGTGGCAGGCAGGTCGCATTGCTGGCGCCATTCACTTGAGCAAAGGCATTATTGAGCGGGACATCGAGAAGGTGATCCCAGACAAAGAGGCGGAGATTGTCCTCTATTGTGCTGGTGGGTTTCGTTCAGCCTTAGCAGCCGATAACTTGCAGAAGATGGGCTACCGCCGCGTGTTTTCGATGGACGGCGGCATCCGCGCCTGGCGAGAGGCTGGCTTTCCCGAAGAGCGCTAGAAATTCTCGCTCAGCTTTCCCAAGGAGAAAGGGAGCGTTTGTAACAATTCTGCAACTATATTGGTAGCTAGGGCCAATAGCTTTTTTCCGTTGCCTTTGCCATGCCTCAAACCTTGCCCCGCCTGGAGATTGCCGCCCGTTTGCAGCAGCTGCGCCAGCTTTTACAGGAACAGAATTTGGATGGGTTTTGGGTGCCCTCCGCCGATGAGCACCTCAACGAGTACCTGCTGGAGTATCGCAAGCGGCGGCAGTGGATCACGGGTTTTACTGGCTCGGTGGGCGATGCTTTGATTAGCCGGGACAGGGCTTGGCTGTGGGTGGATCCCCGCTACCACGAGCAGGCCGAGCGGGAGGTGGATCCCAACCTGTTTACGGTGATCAAAGGCGGTCTGCCGGATCAGCCCAGCCTGATGGAGATTGTAGAGGAGTTAGGATCTGGCTTTCGCCTGGGGGTGGATCCCTTTACGGTGTCCGTAGCCACCTACCGCCAGTTACAAGCCCACGCCCAAGCCGGGGGAGTGCTGCTGGTGCCGGTTTGCGAAAACCCGCTAGATAAGCTGGCCAAGGAATCTAGCCAAGCCCTTTTGGAGCAACCCATCTATCCTGTCCCTGCCCAGCTCTGCGGGGCCACCCCCAGCGACAAGCTGGCTCAGGTGCGCCAGGAGATGCGCCGCAAGCGGGTAGGCCTGTTGCCCTTAACCAAGTTGGACCAGGTAGCCTGGCTATTGAACCTGCGTGGCTCTGACATCCCCTACAACCCGGTGTTCCGCGCCTACGCGCTGGTTGCCCTGGAGAGGGTTGCCCTCTTCACAGATCTGGAGCGCCTTACTCCCTCGGCTCGGCAAGTGCTGGCCGAAGCGGAGGTAGAGCTCTGGCCCTACGAGGCTTACCCGGAACAACTGCCCCAGTGGGCCGAGCGCTACGGGCCGGTGGGATTGGATCCCAAGCAGACCACTCAGGGCACGCAAGAGCTGCTGCACGGGATCCCCTGTCGCGAGCTGGATCACCCCGTGGATGTCCTCAAGGCGGTCAAAAACCCCACCGAGCTGGAGCAGATGCGGCTAGCCAACCGCAAAGCCAGCCGGGCCAAGATCCGCACGCTCGCCTGGATCGACCGGCAGATCCAAGCAGGGATCCCCATCAGCGAAGCCGATGTGGCAGCCACCCTGGAGGCCCACTACCGCGAGGAAGGGGATTGGGTGGGCTTGAGCTTTAACACCATCGCTGGGGCCGGGGCCAATAGCTCTATCGTTCACTACGGCACCCCGGATCCTCAGAAGCTGCTGCAGCCAGGCGAGTTGTTTTTGTTGGACTCGGGATCCCACTACCTGGGGGGCACTACCGACGCTACCCGCACCCTCTGGATTGGCTCGCAACCCGCGGATCCCTTGTGCAAGCGGCGCTACACCGAGGTGCTCAAAGCCCACATTCACTGCGCCCGCCAGATCTTCCCCCCCGATACCTACGGCCTCTCTTTGGATGGCATTGCCCGCTCCAGCCTCTGGCAGGCAGGGCTAGACTACGGCCACGGCACTGGCCACGGCGTCGGCGCCTTTTTGAACGTCCACGAGGGGCCCAATGGGATCCACCGCCGCGCCAGCACCCCCTTCAAGGTAGGCATGATCACCAGCATCGAGCCAGGTTACTACCAGCCAGGCTGGGGCGGGATTCGCCTGGAGAACCTCTACGAGGTGGTTGCCCTCCCCGAGCCAGAGGGCTGGATGGGCTTTCGCTCTCTGACGTGGATCCCTTTTGACAGGCGTTTGATCGATTGGGATCTCCTAGACGCGGCACAGCGGGCTTGGCTTGATGAGTATCACCGCCAGGTTTACGCCCTGCACCAGGCCAGTCTCTCAGAAGAGGATGCCTCTTGGCTAGAGTGGGCCTGCGGTCTTGCCAGCTAGCCGTTATGCCACGGGTCTTGCCGCTAGCGCAAGCTCTCGCAAACCACAGCTTGCAAGGAGCAAGTTTCCTGGATGCAGCCCCAGCTAACTAGAGCAGGCGGGCTGCTTTTACGAGTTTGGGGTACTGGATTAGGAGCAGAGACTGTTGGTCTGGCAGGGGCTGAATGATCCCCTGCTGCTGCAAGCGGTTCAGCACTGCCGCCACTGTTTCCTGGTTAACCTGGCTGAGGTCGGCCAAATCCTGGAGGGGCGGGTAGATGATGCGCACTCCCTGCTCAGTCTTCTCGCCAAAGGCTTCCGCCAGTTGCACCAGCGCATGCACCACCCGCACAGGAGGGCTCTGTTGCTCCAGGTCGGCCTGCAAATTCGCTAGGCGCAGACGGCGGGAGAGGCTGCGAGCCAGTTGGTAGCACAGGCGCGGCTCCTGCAGCATCAGCGTCTTGAAAGTTGCCGCTGGGATCCCGGCAGCCCGCACCGAGGTTAAGGCCAGCACATCCCGCGAGCGGGGCGCTTCGTCCAACACCGCCATTTCCCCTACCCAGGCGCCGGGCCCGAGTAGAGCTAGGGTTTGGGCGCTGTCCCAGGTTCCTTCGGCGGTGTGGATCCGCAGAGCTCGCCGCACCTTGACCCAGCCAGATAGGATCAAATAAACAACGCTGCCCCAGGCATCCTGCATCAAGAGCGCCTGCCCTGCTGGGATGTCCCGCAGCTTTACCTGGGATCCCAGCCACTGCAAAGACGTGGCCGAAAGTTCCGCCAGCGTCGGCACTGCCTTGAGCTCAGAAAGAACAGCAGCGGCGTCGGAAGTCATGCCAGATCGGGCGTCTACTCTACCGCAAGCTCACTGTAGCCCAGTTGCCAGCCCAAGAGCTATCCTGCAAGGGTACTCTCGCCAAAGATAGGAAGGGAACCCGGTTGTCCTGAATTCGTCTCTCAAGTAGAGGTTCCGGTTGGGAGGGGATCTCTTTCTGGGGATGCTTATGGATGCTGCCCTCAGCAACATCAGCGGCCAGTGCTGGTCAGCCTCACTGAGGAAGGAGCCTGTGCTGCCAGAAAAGCTTGCCGATCGGGAGCTGGTACTGCTGTGTCAGCAGGGATCCCGGCCCCACCGCGAGGCCTTTGCCGAGCTCATACGCCGCTATCAGGCCTACGTAGATAAGGTTCTCTACCATCTTGCGCCCAACTGGCCGGATCGCCAGGACTTGGCCCAGGAAGTTTGGATCCGGGCCTACCGCAACCTCAAACATCTGCAGGAGCCGGCAAAGTTTCGCAGTTGGCTGGGGCGGATTGCCACCAACCTGGTTTACGACGAGCTGCGCAAGCGCAGGCGCCAGCAGCAACCCCTCTCTTTGGATGCCTCGATTTCCACGCAAGAGAGTGAGATGGAATGGGAGCTGCCCAGCAGTAGCCCAAGCCCCCACGACCACCTCGCCACCTGCGAGTTTTACGAGCGATTGCACCAAGCCGTCCACGACCTGCCTGAGGCCTTTCGCCAAGCCATCCTGCTGCGAGAAATTCAGGGGATGGCCTATGAGGAAATTGCGGAGATTACGGGGGTATCTCTGGGTACTGTTAAATCCCGCATTGCCCGGGCCCGCGCCCGCTTGCAGTCCATCCTGAAGCCCTACCTCAATGGCGAATGACTATGTTTTGCCCCAACCTCAACCCCGACCGCGAGGATGCCGCCTCCCCTCCCCCCGCGGAGCTGCCGCCGGTGGAGGAACGCTTTGAGCAGCTAAGCGCCTACCTGGATGGAGAACTGTCCCCCCAGGAGGCGCGACAAGTGGAGGACTGGCTAGCCAGCGATCCCCAGGCGCAGCAACTGTACAGCCAACTGTCGGCCTTACAGGCCGGTTTGGCTAACCTCAAGGTGCCAACCCTGGATCCCGTTCAGACGGAGCTGCTGATTAGCCGTGTGTTCGAGAAGCTGGATCGAGGGCCAGAGGTTGCTCTGGGCTGGCGGCGGTGCAGCGGCTTTCCTTGGCGACAAGTGGCAGCAGCCGTGGTAGCCCTGGCGGGAGCGGGCTGGGCGGGCTGGCGCTGGCTGCACCCTCAGCCGTTGGTGTCTCTGGAGGATCCGCCAGTGCGGGTGGCAATTGTGCCCGCCTCTGCTTGGGTTGCCCAACGCTATCTATTTGAGCCAGGACAGAAGCAAGACGCCTACTCAATTTTATTCGAGTCGCTGCCCAACTCCCCAACCGACTTGAGCTGGGAGTGAGCTAATTGGCTTGAGCTAGCTTGAAGTGAGGAACACAGGGTGAGAACAGCGGTTTGCCAAGCTTGGGGGCTAGCAGTTTGTCTTTGGCTGGGCAGTCTGGGATCCTGGCCAGCCCAGGCAAACCCCAGCGCCTTGAAGTCCGCTTCCCAGCCCACTCCGCCGCCGGCCAGCTCTCAGGCTCCTGCTCGAAAAAACCAGCCGCCCTCTGGTGAGATAGAGCTTTCCCCTTTCCCCAACTTCCCCCTTCTCAAAGAGGTAGAAGCGCCTCCACCACCCTCGACTAAGCTGGGCATCGATTGGGCTCAGCTGCCCCTCCTTCCCGATCCCGAGCTGGCGGCAGAAATGGATAGGGAGTTTAGCCGCCGCCTAGCCCGCTTGAACCAGCAGATTGCCAGCCAACAAGACCGCCTCTACCGCCTTTTGCAAACCTGGGACGCCAACGTAGAGGACATTCGCCAGACCCAGGCCCAACTCAGCCAGTTGCGCCTCGAACGGGATCGCTTGGCTCTGGAGCACCTGTTGCTGCTGCGGCAGTTGCAAGAGAACTTCGCCCTGCCTCTACCGCGCCGCTCTGCCGCCAGCTCTCCCTAAAGTGGGGCCAGGCTATGATCAACGCAGGGCAACCAGTAACGAAGCTGATCCATGGCCCAAGTGCCGAGCAACCCCGAGATCGAGCAATTGGCCGCTGCCATTGGCAAGGAAGTTTACATCGATGTAGCCCGGTGGCACCTCTACCTGCGGGATGCCCACCTGCATACCGTTCTGGCGGAGCGGCTGGCCCCTCAGGTGATGGCAGGCAAGGTGGATGAGAATGCCGTCACGGAGATCCTGCAAGGGATCCCAGTGAAGGTGGGGGGCGGGCGCAAAGAGCTGCCTCTGGTGGATCTGCTGCCCATGCAAAGCCTGCTGAACCTGCTGGATGTGCTGGAGGAGTTCAGTCGCAAATGGGCTCAGTAGAGGGAGAGAAAGCATTGCACCAGCAACACCACTCCAAGCGGCCTAAGCAATCGCTGTCCCCGGCTATCACCTGGCTCTTGCTGCTGGGACTGCTGTCAGCTTGTCAGGGAACGGAGTGGGGAGAACGACTGGAACGGGCGGTGCGACCGGTGGATCTGTCTGTTCCTCCCTCTGCAGAGCAGCCGGCGACGCCAAGGCCTCTCTCAGAATTCCCCTCACCCTCCACCTCTCCCCCTGTTGCCTTGACACCTCTGCCAAGCCAAGTCAGCAGCCGCTTCACGGATCTGGAGCCCGGATCCCTAGTGGCCCAGTCGGTCTATTACCTGGATCGGCTGGGGATCTTTGCCGATATTGCCGGCAGCGAGTTTCAGCCACAGCGCAGCGTGCGTCGAGGAGAGTTTGCTCGCTGGCTGGTGCTAGCCAACAACGCCGTTCACGCTGACGAGCCCAGCCGCCAAATCCGCATAGGATCCCCCTCGGAGCGCCCTCTTTTTTTGGATGTACCGGAGGAGGATCCCAACTTCCGCTACATCCAGGCCCTGGGAGCTGCCGGCATCGCTACTGGGGACGCCAATCGCGAGTTTCGCCCCAACAGCCTGCTGTCGCGAGCCGAGTTAATTCGCATGAAGGTGCCTTTGGATTTGCCGCCCGGCCAGATCAAGGGCTCCCGGGCAGAGCTGGAGGAGCGCTGGGGCTTTACCGATGCGGCGCAGATCCCCGACGAGGCTGTTGCTCCCCTAGTGGCAGATCGCAGCCTAGAGAATGCCTCCACGGTGTTGCGCACCTTCGGCCCCATCCGCACCTTTAACCCCCTCCAGCCAGTTAGCCGTGGGGAAGTGGCAATTGCCCTGTCTGCCTTTGGAGAGCGGACGGCTCAAGAGGCCGTAGCCCAGCTCTCGGCTCTCCCAAGTCCAACTCCTGCCGTCGAATCCTCTCCCCTGCCAGCCGAGCCGGAACCGACCTCTTCCCCCACTTCCGAACCCTCCCCTGCTGAACCTCCGGCAGTTACCCCAGGGGTAGGGAAAATCGTTACGCCCCGCGAGTCTCAACCCTGAAGTAGCGGGATCCCAGCAAGAGGTCGAGCCGCCCAATAGAATGGGAGAAGCCAGCTTTGGAAAAAGGGATTCCGGCGGTGTCTGCAACTGTTCCCGAAATTCGCTCTGAAGACCTGCTGCGCTACACCGTCATTGGGTCGCGGCGGCCCAGTGTGTACTTTTGGGCGGTGGCGCTGACGGCAGGGGGTCTGGGCTTTACCCTGGCTGGTCTTTCCAGCTATTTCCACCGCAATTTGCTTCCCTTTTCCGACCCCGCCAGCCTGGTGTTCATTCCCCAGGGCATTGCCATGCTCTTCTACGGCGTGCTCGGCTTCCTGGCAGGGTTGTACCAATGGCTGAGCCTGTATTGGAACTTGGGGGGCGGCTACAACGAGTTCAACCGCCGTACCCAAAAGATAACGCTGGTGCGGCAGGGCTTTCCGGGCAAAAACCGCGAAGTTCGTCTGGAGTATGACTTTGCCGAGGTGCAAAGCCTGCGGGTGGAGCTGCGAGAAGGCCTCAACCCCCGCCGAGCTATCTACTTGCGAGTGAAAGGACGCGGTGACATCCCCCTCACCGGCGTTGGGCAGCCGCCTTCTTTGGCCGAGATTGAAAACCAAGCCGCCGAAATTGCCCGCTTTCTTAATGTCAGCCTAGAGGGTATTTGAGGTTCGACTCAGTTGCAGACGGTGGCGGGGCAAGGCTGAAACGCTTAATTCCCCCTCCTACAGGGAGAGGGGTGGGGGCATTTTTAGGAATTGCGGCCCGAGTAGCTAGGGCAAAGCTGCAGGGCTGGCTGCCTCGGGAGCAAAAGCCTGGGCTGTCGGGAACCCCAAAAACGGGCTACGCTCCACTGCCTGAACAGAGAGGGTAAACAGGGGATTGGAAAGGATGCCAGCAAAGATGGTGGCCACTAGGGTCAACACCATGCCTACTCGCAGAGCCGGCATGCCCTCTGCCTGCCAGTCGGTCTCGGCGTAGTTTTGCACCGAAAGCGACGTCTCCTGCGGCTCTTTCACCACCATGGTTTTCACCACTCGCACGTAGTAGTAGATGGAGATGACGCTAGTAACCAGGCCCACCAGCACCAGGGTGTATTCTCCTGCCTGCCAGCCAGCCCAGAAGAGATAGAGCTTGCCGAAAAAGCCGGCCAGTGGCGGCAGCCCGCCCAGGGAGAGAAGACAAATGCTAAGGCAAAGGGTGAGGAAAGGATCCTTCTGGTAAAGGCCACTGTACTCGTTGATTTCGTCAGTGCCGGTCTTAAGGCTAAACAGGGTGACGCACAGAAAGGCGCCCAGGTTCATGGCTAGATAAACCATCAGGTAAAAAATCAAGCTGGCGTAGCCCGCTTCCGTGCCTGCCACCAAACCAATCAAAACAAAGCCCGCCTGCCCAATAGAGGAATAGGCCAGCAGGCGCTTGAGGCGGGTTTGGGCAATGGCCACCACATTGCCCAGCACCATGGTCAAGATAGCCAGCACTGAGAGCACCGCCCGCCACTCTTCCGTCATGGCTGGGAAGACGGTAGCCAGAAAGCGAATGGCCAGGGCAAAGCCTGCCGCTTTGGATCCCACCGACAAAAAGGCCACCACCGGCGTCGGGGATCCCTCGTAGACGTCGGGAGTCCACTGGTGGAAGGGCACCGCCGCCAGCTTAAAGCCAATGCCCCCAAGGCAGAACACCAAGGCCAGGATCCCTGCTAGGCCAGCATTGGCCAGGTGGGGCGCGATGGACGACAGTTGGGTTTGCCCCCCCGACAGGCCATAGAGCAGCGACATGCCGTAGAGGAAGATGGCCGTGCTGCTAGCGCCGGTCAGCAGGTACTTCAGGGCAGCCTCAGAGGAGCGCGGATCTCGCTTCGTGTAGCCAGCCATGAGGTAGCTGGCAATGCTCAGCGTTTCCAGCGAGACAAACACCATGATTAAATCCATCGCTCCCGCAAGGAGCATTCCCCCCAAGGTGGCCGTGAGGAGCAGCACATAGAACTCGCCCGTGGGCGTGCCCGCCTGGCTGAGGTAGCGCTCCGCCATCATCACCGTCAGGGCTGCTGTCACCACCACCAGGCCACGGAAGAGAATGCTCACGGGATCCGCCGCAAAGCTGCCCAAGAAGCTCTCCAACTGGGGCTGCTGCCACTGCAGCACCAGGGGCACCAGGGCTCCCATCAACCCCAAGAGGGAAAGAGTTGGCAAACTTCTGCGCGCTGCCGACCCGCCTACCAGATCCACTGCCAGGACGAGCAACAGCGTGAGGGTGACCACCACCTCCGGCCAAATCGCGCCGGCATGCAGGTTTCCGGTTGGGGCGAAAACATCCATAGGAGAAAACTGTGAAGAGAGATTAACGGGATCCAAAGCCAGCATACCGCGATTTCCGGCCTCCCCATCTTGCTTCTGGCATCTCTTCTCTCAATCGTCTCCATCGACACTCCCTGGGTCTAAGAAAGCTTGGCGCTGGAGGTAAGCACCAATTGCAGGCGGGCGTGGATAAGACTCAAGTCCGCCAAGCCCAGGTCGAGCTCGCCGTCGACGACGATCCCGGTGTTGATCAGCCGATCCAAGAGTTCCAAGAGGGATCCCTCGCCGTCGGGCTGGCCGGGGTAGTAGTCTCCCTGGCGGGGCAGAAGCGTGCCCAGATCCCCTAAATCCAGATTGAGATCTGCCGGGTCAATCTCCAGCAGGGCGCAGAGTTGCCGAATTTGCTGCCGCAGGGCTTGCAGGCTGCTGCCGGCCCGCTCGATCTGCTCCGGCGAAAGGCGATTGGCCTCCATCTGCCGCACCACCTGAGCTTCCATCAACTGGCGCAGCAGCTCCACCAAGGTCAGCACCAGGGAGGCAAGGCCAGCTTCCAGGCGTTTCCGGTTAGGGCTAGCTTGGACCCGGCTCAGCTCTTGCGGTTCCGCTGGGCTGATGGCAAGACCAGAGGAAGGGGGAGGCGGGATCAACCACTGCTCAAAAGGCTGGGAGAGCTGTTCCAAGCTAAGGAGATGCAGGCGGGGATCCCGGGCGGCCTCTTCTCGCTCCTCCGGCAGGTTGTAGCCCCAGCCAGCCAAAAACAGGAGCACCGGCTCTAGCTCCGGTACGCTCTGCACCTGGCGCAGCGTCTGCAAGCGATCCTCGACAAACCAGAGTTCCTCGGGCGCTACCTGAGCTGCAGTTAGCAGCCGCTGGAGGGTGGCGGCCTTGGGAGCGCGCACCTCCTTGCCCAGGATGCGGTGGCGCGGCAGTTGGATCCCTTCGCGGAGCAAAAGCTGCTGAATAAAGCGCCCCTCTTTGGTACTGAGAATGGCTAGGCGCGGCTCGCCGGCAGCCTGTACTTGGCGCATCCAGGCTGTCACCCCCGGATAGAAGCGGTGCAGCTCCAGCCACCCCTGCCGATCCTCTGCAAGCCAGTGATCTCGCACCTCATCCAGCGCTTGGGCCAAAGCCCGCTCGGAAACCCCCGCCTGCTGCAACAACCGCTGCCGCCAGCCAGGCCAGTCTTGGCGCAAAGCGTCTTCCGGGATCCCTTGCTGCAGCCCCCAGAGCAACAGGGGCATCTCCCAACCCGTCTCGATTAGCGGGCGCAACTGGTTAAAGACTGGCTGCAACGGCTGCAATTGCGCAGGAGCCAGGCCCCACACCTGGGCACAGACACGACAGGAGGAGGCAAAGTACTCTGCCCGCCCATCGCAGAGCACGCCATCAAAATCCAGAACCAGAATGCGGGGGGACATTCGCCGGGGGCTAGCGAACTCCATACGGGATCCCCCTCAAGGCAAGTTGCAAAAACCCAGCTAAGGATCAATCAAACTGTTCCACGAGATTAGCTCAAGCTAATGGGATTCCGAGATGAGAATGGGCTTGCTCTCCACCGGGTTTAGCGGGCAATCCTGCGGGCCAGTTGGCCAAAGATGGTGGAGTTGGGAGGTAGGGAATAGTCACTGACTGCCGTTGGTGTTAGGGCCGGCATTGGCCATCGCCAAGATCGCCCGGGGGTAGGGACGTTGCAACGGCTCATCGGGAAAGCGGTAGCCTCCTACCCCGCTTTGTGCCTGTGGGATCCCCGCCTTGGGCCATGAAGCCCCGAATCCCGCGCTGGAAGATGAAGCCATCGTAGAAGTGAGCGTTGGCCCAAAAAGACGAAGCTGACAGTAAGGGAAGCTTCTTGCAGGAAAAGCTCCAGAACCATCGTGCCGGCAGTGGCTCCCCTCATAGGCCGTGTAGGATTTGGCCGAGCCAAGCACCACTGGCGCGGGCTGTTGCAGGTTTTTTGCCAAACTATTGGGAAGCTTAGTCTTGACCGGACTTGGATGGGGGCTTAGCGCGTCGCACCAGCCAGTAACTTACCGACAGAGCCAGAGTTGCTGCCCCCAGGCCAATCAGATCCAACCCCCCCAGCTTCTCGAAATCAAAAATGATGATCTTGCGCGCCACCGCAATCAAAGAGGTAACAATGACCAGCTCCACTTGCACAACCTGCTTTCGCAGGTAAGCAGTAATGTTCTCCAAAATCTCCAGGGCAATCAAGATATTCAAAAAGAGGCCGAAGATCTCAATCAAAGTGGTGGAGAAAAACCCGGTTGGCTCCCGTAACAGATCGGCTATCAGGAAGCGGGCCAAGTCCACCACGGCCACCACGATTAGCCCAATCATCAAAACTGACAGTAGCTTCGAGATCAGGCTTTCGATGCGGGTGATGGCCCGCAAAAAGGGATCCTCCTCTTCGGTTTCGTGGGGATTGTGCAACAGCCACTTGAGAAACCGCATGCTGCCCTTTTGTCCCCTCCTCGACCCCACCATTATCCGTCCTGGCCGCCTAGGAGGAGGAGCGGGATCCCCTGGGGCGATGGTTGCGGCAACGCTCGGAACAGTATTTCACCTCTGGCCAACAATCAGCCCATTTCTTGCGCCAAGTAAAGGGCCTGCCGCAGGTGAGGCAGATTTTGCTAGGCAGATCCGACTTTTTCCGGTGGCGGGGCATAGCGTGCTGGAGACAACAACCCTTGGATCAACTTGTACTTTGCAACTGCAGCGGTTGAAGCTGGGAACGGCGACGCAGAGCAGCCTCGATCAGCCCCAAAAAGAGGGGGTGCGGGCGGTTGGGGCGGGAGCGAAACTCGGGATGGAATTGGGTGGCGATGAAAAAGGGGTGGCTGGGCAGCTCGATGATCTCCACCAGGCGGTTGTCGGGCGAAACACCGCTAATCACGTAGCCAGACTCGAGGAACAGGCTGCGGTAGGCGTTGTTGAACTCGTAGCGATGGCGGTGGCGCTCATAGACAATTGACTCACCATAGAGCTTGGCTGCCAGGGTGTCGGGCAGAATGCGGCAGGGGTAGAGGCCCAGGCGCAGGGTTCCCCCCAGGTGCTCCACATCTTTCTGCTCCGGCAGCAAGCTGATGACGGGATGAGGAGTGTCGGGATCGAACTCATAGCTGTTGGCCCGCTCCAGGCCGGCAATATGGCATCCCCAGTCGATCACCGCACACTGCATGCCCAAACACAGCCCCAGAAAGGGAATGCCCCGCTCCCGCACGTGGCGGATGGTGACCACCTTGCCCTCGATGCCGCGGTTGCCAAACCCCCCTGGCACCACTACGCCATCTACCCCCGCTAGCAGAGTTTCTGGTCCCCGCTCCTCGACTTCCTCAGAAGAGATCCAGCGCAGGGTAACGCCAGCATTGAGGGCCAGGCCGGCATGGCGCAGGGCTTCTGCTACCGAGAGGTAGGCATCTGTCAAGCGCACGTATTTGCCGACAATGGCGATCTCCACCTGCTCTTGCGGGTGGTGCAGCCGCTGTACCAGGAGCTCCCACTCGCGCAGATCCGGCTGCTGGGGATCTAGGTTGAGAATCTCCAAAACTCGCTGGGCCAGGCCCTCCTGCTCCAGGATCAGGGGCACGTCGTAGATGCTGGGGGCATCCTGGGCCTGGATGACACATTCCACCGGCACGTCACAGAACTCGGAGATCTTCTCCTTGATGGCGCGCGGCAGAGGCTGTTCACAGCGGCACACCAGCACGTCCGGCTGAATGCCAATCGAGCGCAGCTCCTTGACCGAGTGCTGGGTAGGCTTAGTTTTCATCTCCCCCGAGGCCTTGATTAGAGGCACCAGGGTGACATGCACATAGGCCACGTTGGCGCGGCCCACGTCCTTGCGGAACTGGCGGATGGCTTCCAAGAAGGGCAAAGACTCGATATCCCCCACCGTGCCCCCCACTTCTACCAGCACCACGTCGGGGTTGGTCTCGCGGGCCACCCGCCGGATCCGCTCCTTGATCTCTTGGGTTACGTGGGGGATTACCTGCACCGTGCTGCCCTGGTAGTCGCCCCGCCGCTCTTTGGAGATCACCGCTTGGTAGATGGCGCCAGTGGTGACGTTGTTGAGCTTGGACATGTTGGTGTCGGTGAAGCGCTCATAGTGGCCCAAGTCCAAGTCCGTCTCGGCACCATCGTCGGTGACAAACACCTCCCCGTGCTGGTAGGGGCTCATCGTGCCAGGATCCACGTTGATGTAGGGATCCAGCTTCAAAATCGACACGGTGTAGTTGCGGGACTTGAGCAGACGGCCCAGGCTAGCCGCTACAATGCCCTTGCCAATGCTGGAGACGACCCCGCCGGTGATGAAGACAAACTTGGCCATAGCCCCGACCCTTGCCCTTTCTTGATTATGCCAGGGGCTTCCTCAGCGCCGGGAGCGAATGGGGCCATTGTAGAGGATGGTGGTCTGAAAGGTGCGCCGATCCACCCGCACCTGGGTTTCAATGCTGGGTTGGACAAAGCCGGGCTCGCCGCCGCGGAAGGTGAAGACCCAGGCGTCTTCAAACTCTTCAAACGGCGCGTCGATGGCCGCCCCGTGCATGGAAGCCTCGGCGCGGTAGCGCTGCAAGCCCCCGTTGGCAATCTCGGCCGCTTGGCGGGCCAGGTTCTTAGCTCGGTTGAGATCGCGGAAGTATCGACTAATTTCCTCAAAGCTCCCCCTGGGCAGCGGTCGTCGCGGGGCAGGTGTGGGCGGCACAGGCCGGGGATCCGGCACGATGGGCAAGGTGGGAATATCTTGGCTAGGGGGCAGTGGCTCGACCGGGCTGGGAGTTCGGAAAGTTTCTGGGAAAAGCGGGGTGATCCCCTGCGCCTGAACGGGCAGCAAGGATCCCCAGAACAAAATGCCGCCCAGGGAGCCGGACAGGCAGAGAGGGAAAATGGACTTCATGGAGCCATTCCTCAAAAGTTTTGGGGTGTGGTGTGAATTTTTCAATCCTCACTCTACTAGGCCGCTAGTCGGGAAAGCAGAGGCAAAAGCCCGCCCTCTTTTTCCACCAGCAGCTAGGCGCGTGGGTTGTCTGCGCAAGAGGCTTTGTCCTCCCCCGGCGCCTGTTAGCATCCTGAAACGGGATCCTGTTTGCAGACGTTGCCATGGAGTTTGTTACGCTTGCCGAGACGGGGCTAAAACTTAGCCGCGTGGGGCTGGGCACCTGGAGCATGACCGGGGATTGGTGGGGGCCAGCGGATCCCCAGGAGGCCTATGCCACCCTCCGCAAGGCTATTGACCTGGGCATTACGCTCTTTGACACGGCTCCGGCCTATGGCCGCGGCCTTTCGGAGGAGCTATTGGGACGGGCTATCCGGGATGCCGGCTGTCGGGATCGCGTAGTCATTGCCACCAAGGCCGGCCTGCAGTGGACTAACGGCAAGGTGGTGCGCAACTGCAGCCTCAGTTGGCTGGCTCAGGATCTGGAAAACTCCCTCCGCCGCCTGCAGACGGATGTGATCGACATCTACCAGGTGCATTGGCCGGATCCCTTGGAGCCGCTGGAGGAGACAGCTGCCTTTTTCGGCCGCCTACTCCAGGAAGGAAAGATCCGCGCCATTGGGGTGAGCAACTTTTCTCCAGAGCAGATGGAGCGCTTCCGCCAGGTGGCTGTATTCTCCCTGATCACGATAGTTGGGACTTTCGTATCTGAGATGACACTTTTGCCGGGGTTGAGTGCCTAAACTGACTCCATAACCCTAGTAATTCTAGTGATGCCGGTACTTTCAGAACTTGCCCGCAGCCAGGGTATTGATTATTTCCTGATCTCATTTACGGATTTGTTTGGCACGCAGCGCTCCAAGTTGGTGCCTGCTTCAGCAATTGACCGCATGGCCGATGGGCAGGCAGGTTTTGCGGGATTTGCTACGTGGTTGGATTTGACCCCTGCGGATGCGGATGTGTTTGCCCAGCCGGATCGCCAGCGCCTATTCCAATTACCTTGGCAACCAGAGGTGGGGTGGATGCCTGCGGATTTGATTCAGGCCAACGGGGAGCCTTTGGAACAAACGCCACGCTGGGTGCTGAAAAAGGTGTTGGCGCAGGCAGAACGCCTGGGTTTCCGGGTCAAGACGGGGGTGGAATGTGAGTTTATGCTCCTATCCCCTACGGAGTGGGCCATTTCCGATGGGCAGGATTGCCAAGCCAAGCCGTGCTACGACCAGCAAAGCCTGATGCGTCGTTTTGCGGTGATTCGGGATATCTGCGATGGGATGCAAAAGCTGGGTTGGCATCCCTACCAGAGCGACCACGAGGATGCTAACGGGCAGTTTGAAATGAATTGGTTATTTGACGATGCGCTGGTTACCGCCGACCGTCATGCCTTTTTTAAATACATGGTGAAAAGCATTGCGGAACGGCACGGCTATCGGGCGACGTTCATGCCCAAGCCATTTCCCCATCTGACGGGCAATGGTTGCCATACCCATCTGTCGGTTTGGGATGTGACCGGGACAACCAATTTGTTTGCCGATGCCAAAGGGGAACTGGGTCTCTCGTCGCTGGCGTATTACTTTATCGGCGGGGTGCTGTACCATGCTCCGGCGTTGTGTGCCCTGACCAACCCGACGGTGAATTCCTATCGCCGTCTCCATGCGCCGCCTACGGCTTCGGGGGCCACCTGGGCACCTACCACGATTAGCTACAGCGGCAACAACCGCACCCACCTGATTCGCATCCCTGATCCGGGTCGGTTTGAGTTGCGTTTGGCTGATGGTGCGGCTAACCCCTATCTCCTGGCGGCGGGTCTGATTGCAGCGGGGCTGGATGGGATTTGTCACCAGCGTCACCCTGGTACTCGTTGCGACAACAATACCTACACCGACCCGATTCCCGGATTGCCGACTCTGCCTACGTCCCTAATAGAAGCGCTGGAACATTTGGATCGCAGTGCCATGTTTCGGGCGGCTTTGGGGGATGCTTTCGTTGATGCTTACGTGAAGTTGAAAAAACAGCAATGGCAGGAGTACAGCCGCCAGATTACTCCCTGGGAACGAGAAACAACCCTGGACTGCTAAAGGGTTGCCTAGGATACGATGGCAACGGCAATGTTTGTCTAAAATTACCGGGGAATATGTTGACTCCAAGGGGCTTTTATGGCGGGTATGTCAGCCAATCGTACTGTGGAAGCGTGGCCATGTGATCCCCACCGTCTGATTCCAGCAGAAGTGCTCAAGCAACTCCATGTGCGCTCCGACCGGGCGGGATGGGTGCAATTACTGATGCACCTAGCAGTTATGGGGGTCAGTGGGAGTCTGTGGTGGACCCAGATGGGATGGCGCTGGTGGGTTGCCCTACCTGCGTTGGTGGTTTACGGAACCAGTTTGGCGACCATGTTTGCGGCGTTGCACGAATGCGTCCATCGCACGGCTTTTGCCAGCCCCAAAATCAACGACGGTGTTGCTTGGTTTGCAGGGTTGCTGTCGTTTTATAACAGTACCTTTTACCGCTACTACCACACGTGGCATCATCGCTACACGCAAATTCCCGGCAAGGACCCGGAGCTAGAGGATGGCAAGCCCCAGAATTGGCGGCAGTATCTGCTGGAACTCAGTGGTATTCCCTGGTGGATCGGCAAGCTCAAGACGTACTTTTACCTGGCGACAGGACAACTGCAGCGATACCCTTACGTTCCCGAAGCGGCACGGGCAGAGGTGATCCGCTCGGTGCGGTGGCAGTTGGCTGTTTATGCCCTGGGGATAGCTATCTGGGTAGGGACGGGCTGGCCTGGGTTCCTGGTACTGTGGTTATGGCCTTTGGCGGTAGGGCAACCGATTTTGCGCTTTATTCTGCTGGCGGAACACACGGGCTGTAGCCAGGATGAGAATCCTTTGACCAACACCCGCACGACGCTTACGCTTTGGCCGGTGCGGTTACTCATGTGGAATATGCCCTACCATGCGGAGCACCATCTGTACCCTTCGCTGCCTTTCCATGCACTGGCTCAGGCCCATGCCTACCTGCGGCCCCATCTGGCACACGTGGAGGCGGGATACCTGAGGGTGCATTATCAGATCATCCAATCCTTGACCGGATGAGGACCCAGTTCTGGCAGTTGGAGCATTTTGAGCTACAGTGTGGCGTCTGTTTACCCCGGGTGACGCTGGCCTATGCCACCTACGGTCAGCTTTCTCCCCGGCGGGATAACTTGGTGCTGTACCCCACGTCCTACGGAGCGCACCATTCGGATATTGATTGGCTCATTGCCCCCGATGGCATTCTCGACCCGGAACGCTGGTTTATTGTCATTCCCAATATGCTGGGCAATGGCTGTTCGACTTCGCCCAGTAATGACCCCAACTGTGGGCTGCGGGAAGATGGCTTTTGGTTTAGCCACTGGGACAATGTGCGACTGCAAGAGAGTCTCGTGCGGCAGCATTTCGGGGTTGAGCGGATTGCCCTCATCTACGGCTGGTCTATGGGGGCGCAGCAGGCCTATCACTGGGGGGCGCTGTTTCCAGAGCGGGTAGAACGGATTGCGGCTCTGTGCGGTACGGCTAAAACTACGGTTCACAACCGGCTGTTCTTGGAAAGTTTACGGGCGGCGCTGACAGCGGATCCGGCTTGGAATGGGCGGCGGTTTGTGGGGGTACCTGACCGGGGGTTTCGGGCTTTTGCCTGCATCTACGCCAGTTGGGCGCTATCCCAGCCGTTTTTTAACCAGAGGCTCTATGAGGGGTTGGGGTATGCCTCGCTGGAAGACTACCTGGTTCGTGGTTGGGAGGCCAATTATCGCCGCCGTGATCCCCATGATTTGCTGGCGATGCTCGAAACCTGGATTCGCTGTGATGTCAGTGATAACCCCATTTACCAGGGCGACTACCAGGCGGCTCTCAGAAGCATTCGTGCCCATACGTTGGTCATGGCCGGGCAAACCGATCTCTATTTCACCCCCGCAGACTGTCGGGCCGAGGCGGAATACATCCCCAATGTGATGTACAAAGAGATTCCTTCCCTGTGGGGGCATCGAGCCGGTAATCCCTACCAAAATCCGGTAGATGCGGCATTTATTCGGGATGCCATCCAGGAACTCATCCACTGTTCCTGAGTAAGGGCAGTGCAACAAATGCTACAACAGGAGTAAGATACTCTTGTCAGCGGTACCGGAGCGGGGCACCCTGATACTGACAACCGCAAGGGGAGGCGAAACCATGAAGCGGGTTTTGGCGATTATTCCAGGCGGCGGTGCTGGAGCACGGCTGTATCCCTTGACCAAATTACGGGCAAAACCTGCTGTACCCCTAGCTGGGAAATACCGTTTGATTGATATTCCTGTCAGCAATTGCATTAATTCAGAGGTGCATAAAATCTACGTTTTGACCCAGTTCAATTCCGCTTCGGGAACGTAAGGGTATCGCTGCAGTTGTCCTGTCGCTAGGTAAAAGTACGTCTTGAGCTTGCCGATCCACCAGGGAATACCACTGAGTTCCAGCAGATACTGCCGCCAATTCTGGGGCTTGCCATCCTCTAGCTCCGGGTCCTTGCCGGGACCCCTACACACGGCCCAGCCGCCCTATAACCTGTTTGAGCGCCAGATCGAAGCAGATGTCCTGCCCTACTGCCAGGCCAACGGCATTGCCACGCTAATCTACAGTCCCCTCTGCCGGGGGCTGTTGGGGGGAAGGCTGACTCCGCAAACCAAGTTTCCGCCTGGAGATCTGCGCAGCGGCATCGATCCCAAGTTTGGAGAGCCTCGCTACTCCCAGTACCTGCAAGCGGCAGAAGAGCTGAGCCGACTGGCGCGGGAGCGCTACGGCAAAACCTTGCCCCAGTTGGCGGTGCGCTGGCTCTTGGATCAGCCGGGGGTGAGTGCAATCCTATGGGGAGCGCGCAAGCGCCAGCAGCTGGATGACCTAGCCGGAGTTTGGGGCTGGTCGCTGGAGGCGGAGGCAATGCAGACCATCGACGAGATCCTGCAAAGGCACGTCCCCGAACCCCTTCCCCCCAGCTTTATGGCTCCTCCTACCCGCCCAGGGATCCCAGCTTCCTAGAATTGTCCGGAGAATCTGAAATAGGACCTCGCATGACGCTGCAAGGGGTAATCCTAACCTGGAGCGGCGTGGTGGCTGACGACGAGGAGCTGCACCTCTACGCCATCAACCAAGTGTTGCTGGAGGAGAACCTGCGCCCCTGGGATCTGGGATCCCCGGCGCAAAAAGAGCTCTATCGGCTACACCATCTGGGCCAACCGGATCGGGAGAGTCTGCTCGCCCTCTGGCAAGCCCAGGGACGGGTGCTCAGCCCCAGGCAGCAAGAAGGACTTTTGCAGCGTAAGGCCCTTTACTACCGGCAGGCGTTGCAGGAGCAAAAGGGATCTCTTCTGGTTCCCGGCTTGGCGGAGGCCTTGGAGAAGCTGGAGCAGCTACGGCTCAAGGTGGGCCTCTTGAGTGGTCACGCCGCTGTCGAGGTGGAGGCTTTTTTGGAGCGCTTCCCCTGTCCAGCCCTGGCGCGGCTGACTCATGACTTCCGCTACCGCGTAACCGGCGAGGCAGGGGATCCTCAGTTGCACCGTCTGCTCCTAGAGCGGATGGGGCTCTCCCCTCAGGAGTGCCTGAGTTTTGAAGCCACCTACGCCGGCATTCAAGCGGCTCGCTCGCAAGGGATCCCGGTGTTGGCTTTGGCCACTTTCTTTCCTCTGCACATGCTGCAGCGGCGGGCCGATTGGGCAGTGGATGGCTACCCCCACGTGGAATGGGAGCGCCTCCAAACTTGGCTTGCCACTGGCCAAGACCGTCCTGCTGACCTTCCTACCAAGCCCTTGGCAAAAGGGTAAGAATCCCCCTAGGGCAGGATCAGCATGCCGTCCCCAAAAGAGTAGAACCGATAGCCCTGCTCGATGGCCTCCTGGTAGAGATCCAACAAGCGCTGTCGCCCGATCAAGGCTGCCACCAGCATCATCAGGCTGGAGCGGGGCAGATGAAAGTTGGTGATCAGCCCCTGCACCACCCGCCAGGAATAGCCGGGGTAGATGAAGAGGTCGCTCTTTCCCTGCCAGGGTTGCAGGGCGCCGGAGAGAGCTGCCGTTTCTAGGGCCCGCACCACCGTTGTTCCCACCGCAATCACCCGCCTCCCCTGGGCTTGGGTTTTGCGAATAGTGGCCACCGTTTCTGCCGGCACCTTGAGCCACTCGCTGTGCAAGCGGTGGTCGGTTACTCGCTCTGCCTCTACCGGGCGGAAGGTACCCAGCCCAATGTTCAAGGTGATGTAGGCAGTTTGGACCCCCTTCTGGGCCAACCGCTCCAAAAGCTGAGGGGTAAAATGCAGGCCTGCGGTGGGGGCAGCCACCGAGCCCGGGTGTCTGGCCCAGACGGTTTGATAGTCTTCAGGTCGGACTCCTGCACTTGTCGGGTCAAGGGCACGGGCAGCTTCCAGATAGGGAGGAAGCGGGATCCGCCCCACCCGCTCCAGGATCTGCTCAAAGGCATCCGCCCCTTCCCATGCAAACTGCACCACCCGCCCGCCGGTCTCTGCGTCCACCGCCAGCACTGCGGCCGTCAGCTCAGCCAGCAAGCCCTGGTGATCCCAAAACCGGATTTGATCCCCCACCTTGACCCGTTTGCCCGGCCTGACCAGGACCCGCCAGATCTGCTGCTGAGGGGAGGTGTTGCCTGGGATCCCGGGCTGCTCTGGCTCGAGCAGCAAAACCTCTACCCGCGCCCCAAAAGCGTCCTTTCCCGGCAAGATCTTGGCTCCCCACAGCCGGGCCGGGATGACCTTGGTGTCGTTGAGAACCAGCAGATCCCCGCTCTGCAGGTAGTCGGGGAGGTCGCAGAAGCGGCGGTGCTCGTGCCTATCGGGGTACACCACCAGCATTCGCGCCTGATCCCGGGGCTCCACCGGCCTCTGCGCGATCCGCTCAGGCGGTAGGGAGTAGTCATAGGCAGCAGTTAGGAGATCCGGGTTGGGCTCTTCAGCGCTCCCTGGGCTGGGTTCAACCTGGGCAGCTAGGGGTGGAAGAGGATCCGTCATGAACAAAAGGAGGTTGCACAGACTTCAACCTCCAGTCCAGCCTAGCTCTTTAAAATGGCGGTGGCTTCTTGTGGAGCTCTGTCATGTCTAGCGATTCCACGCCTACTTCTGCTAGGGAGTGCTCACCCCAGCAGGCGGAACTATGGCTACGAGGGCTGCTTGGCATTGCCTGGGCTGATGGAGAATACAGCCCCGAAGAGCAACGACTCATCGAAGATCTCATCCGCTCCGACTGGCCCGAAGAAGAGGGGAAAGATCTCGCTCCCCTCTCCCCCGAAGAGCTGGCGGCCCAGTTGCAGCCGGAGTTGCGGGAAGATTTCCTGCGCACGGCGGTGATGACAGCCGTTGCCGATGGGGTATATTCCGAGCCGGAAGATCGCTTGTTGCACCAATTGGCCACTGCCTTTGGGCTGGAGCTTCCCCAGCTCCATCTGCTCAAGGCTACGCTGGTCGACAAGAGGGCCACCTCGCCATCGCCGGCAGAAGCCCAGCCTGAAAGCAGCTATACCGACCTTTTGGCTCCCTTGCGCAAGTGGCTGGACGGCATCCAAGTCCGCGACGTGAGGGTAGCCCGCTTCTTATGCCGTATGATCCCTGCCCACTGCCCCTTTGAGCGGGATGTGGTGTTGTTTGGCCGCAAGGTGCTGCACATTCCCCCCATGTGCAAGCTTAACCCCCTCTACGACCAGGTGGTGGCCTTGCGCTGCCGCGCCCTCTCCTTCCTGGCAGAAGCTGGGGAAGACATTAGCCAATACACTTGATACCTTGCGCTCAAGCAGGTGGAAGCCAACGCTACCTTCTTCCCAAAAGAGGGGTGCGTCTATTGGCCGCCGGCCCCTTAGGAGTAGGTTATGTCCGTCTCTCCCAAAGGGATTGCCTCTCTCCTAGCGGCTGCTTCTGCTCCCTGCAAGAAGGACTGCAGCGAAGCCTGAGCTTCCGCCTCCAACTCTGCTGGGCTGGGAGTTATCCTCTCGGCGGGCAGCCAACCCAACAAGGGCAAGGGCAAGAGGGTGGAGAGGTTGGTGATCACCAAAAGCAGCCCCAGGTGGCTGAAATTGCTTTCGGTTACCCCTAGAGCGTGCATGAGCAGGGATCCCAGCTCCTGCGAGAGAAACCCCGCTAAATTAAAGGCCGACATGAGCAGGGCAAAAAAGGTGGCCTCGATCCCTGGCGGGCAAAGGCGGGCGGCCAGAACCAGCACCGGCATAAAGGCAATTTGCCCCGCTACTGTCAGCACCAGGCTATCCCCGAGGCTAAACCAGTGGTCGTCGAGGCCCCAAGCGCGGTTGAGGTGATAGACCAAGATCAGGCTGGTCAGGCCTAGAGCTGCGGAAATGACCGTCATCCAGCCAAAGAGGGGGCGCAGCGGGATGTGCCGCAGATACACCTGAAAGATTCCCACCCCTACCAAGCTGGCAACGCTAGTCACTAGCCGCACCTGGCCCAAAAACTCCGGACCAAAGCCGAGATCGTTGGTAACAAAGTAAAACAGCGCTACGTCGGCACTGGGAGTTGCCTGCCAGACAAACACAAACAGCAGCGGCAGGAAAACGCTGGGCTGCCGCAGGGCTTGCCACACCCGAACTACCTGTTGCTGCAGGGGATCCCAGCCCAAGGCGCTAGCCACGGGCTGATCCTCAATGACCCAAGCAGCCAGGGCAATCAGCATGGGCAGCAGGGCTGTTAGCCCAAACACCACCTGGGGAGGATAGTGAGCCAAGAGCGCCCCCCCGGCATAGGCCGTGAGCAGGGATCCCAGAGCTGTGGCCCCCCACGTTAGAGACTGCAGCGTGCCCGTTCCCGCCCAGTCACTGCCCTGCACCCGCTCCACCACCAGCGAATCGACAATGACATCCCCCACGGCTACCGCCAGGGATGCCAAAACCATCCAAAGCAGGGCCAGCTCAGCCGTCGGCGCCCCCAGAGCCATCCCCAGCCAGGCCCCACATCCCAACAGCCCTGCCAGCAGGAGGTAAGGGCGGCGCCGGTAGCCTGCTAGCGGCAGCGTATCCGATAGGAGTCCATAAAGAGGCTTGACAGTCCAGGGGATTACAGCCAGGCCCATCAACGCCGCTGCCTGTGTTGGGCCGAGGCCCAGGTTATCCTTCAAGTAAAAGCTGGTGGCTAGCCGTGCCAGCCCCACTGCCCCCTGCACAAAATACACCAGCAGGATCCCAAACAGTTCCGGCGTCCAGCGGATTTCCTGGAGGGGGTCGAGCGCCGACTGACGTAAACGCTGCAGGAAGAGGAGGATCATGACGTCTGTGTCTTCTTGCTGGCTGGGTCCTGCCCTGCAGGACACCTTTTGTTCCAGAACTTGCTGCAACAGTAGGAAAAGTTGGCTAAGAACTTCTTTACACTGTAACCTGCCTATTGGCCTACAACAGCAGCTCTCCCGCTGCCTGTCTTCCAAGGCGCTGGCAGCCCTTTTGGAGAAGCTGCCGTGGGTGAACCTGAACGACAATGCGAGGGATTTGAATCGCCCATGAGCTGGCAACGCCCTGATGGCCGCACACCTACCCAATTGCGCCCGGTTTCCTTCCAGCGCCACTTCACCCGCTACGCCCACGGCTCGGTGTTGGTTAAGCTTGGCGATACCCATGTTCTCTGCACCGCCACCGTGGCCGAAGAAGTCCCCCCTTTTTTACAAAACACCGGCCAAGGCTGGCTGACCGCAGAGTACCGCATGCTGCCCACCGCCACCCAACAGCGCCAGCCGCGGGAGACGCTCAAGGTCTCCGGCCGCACCGCTGAGATCCAGCGGCTAATTGGGCGCAGTCTGCGCGCAGCTTTGGATCTCCGGAAGCTGGGATCCCGCACCATCACCATCGATGCCGATGTGTTGCAAGCCGATGGCAGCACCCGCACCGCCGCAATTACCGGTGGATACGTGGCCCTGCACGATGCCATCACCTGGCTCTACAAGCAGGGACTGCTGGATCCGGCGCAGGGATCCCCTTTGCAACAGCAAGTGGCAGCCCTTTCGGTGGGAATTGTGCAAGGCGAGGTGCTGCTGGATCTCTGCTACGAGGAGGACAGCCAAGCCGAAGTGGACCTGAACGTGGTCATGAACGAGCAGGGAGCCTTAATTGAAATCCAGGGTACCGCCGAATCCGGATGCTTTGACCGCTCGCAACTGTTGCAAATGCTAGACCTGGCCCAGGCCGGCATCCAGAAATTGCTCCAGGCCCAGCGGGAGGCTCTAGACTTGTAGCCAAGGCAAGCCTAGCCCGGGCCCCGAAAGGGGGAACTGCTGTCCCGGCAGGGGGAGGGTGTGGCCAGGTTAATGGTTTGATGAAGGGGAGATAATGGGATAAAGCAGCCGCAAACTAAGGCTCTCTCTTCAACTGAGGTGAGTAGCTGATGTAGTCGCTGCTTAGGTAGCCTGGAGAGGCTAGGCCGGAGGGTTTCCCATGTCCCATTTTCTCTTTGCAGCGGCGGAACTGGCGCCTCTGCTCCGGCAGCAAGGTCGGCGGTTTACCACTGGCTATCTCCACCTTCACCTTAGGGGCGAGGATCCCGCCGAGGGCACAGAGCCTTGGGTCCTGACCTACTACCACGGCCGGCTGCTTTTTTCCGCCGATCAGCCCCTCAATGCCCCGATCCTACTGCGACGGCTATCGCGCTTTATCCCCCGCCTCAACCTGGACTGGCCCCAGCGGGTTATCCGTGTGCTGCAGCAGCGGCTGCTCCCAGACAACTCCCTGCCGGAGTTACTGGAGATGATGACCGAGCTGGGCTTGATAAAGCCAGGCGAGCTGGAAGATGCCCTCTGGATGAACCTGCTTACCGATTTTGACCGCTACCTGTTCGAGTGTGCTCCGCACCGCTCACGCGAACGGGGGGGCACTTGCTACTTCGAGGTGCAGGAACGGGTTGCCCAGGAGGCCCCTATTGGTGGGTTTGAGCTGGAGCCCCTGCTGCAAGAAGCAGCTCGCCGCCACGAATGTGCTCCGCACCGCTAACGCGAACGCGTGATTACAACGGGCAACCCCGCCGAGGTGCTCCCCCTCCTGTTCCAGCACCGGCCTCACCTGCTATTGATGGACAATGTGCTCCGCACCGCTAACGCGATCGCCATGCCCGGGAATGTGCTCCGCACCGCTAACGCGAACGACGGCATAGAGCTCTGCCGCATCGTGCGCAGCCTGGAAGCGTTCAAGTCTCTCCCTATCCTGATGGTTACCTCGCGGGACAGCTTGCTGGATCGCATCCGCGGCAAGTGGTCGGGCGCAACCGGCTACCTGACCAAGCCTTTTAGCGAAAGCCAGCTCACTGCCGAGGTGGAGCGGCTCCTAGCCCAGGCCCAAGATCCCAACTCCCGCTCTCTCCGAGGAGCCCAAACCAACTCGCCCAGCTTATGGCTGGGATCCCTTTCCCCCTTTGGGGATCAGGCCAAGGCTTAGCAAGCAGGCCAAGGAAGCCGAAGCATGTTTACGGGTCTAGTGCGCAGTTTGGGTACAGCTCAGTTGATCTCGTCTTCGCAGGTACGGGTTACCTGCCCAGAGCTGCAGCCGCAGTTAGCCTGTGGGGATAGCGTGGCGGTGGATGGCCTCTGCCTGACAGTGGTAGAGATCCTGCCCGATGGCTTTTTGGCAGATGTCTCGCCGGAAACCCTGCGCCGCTCGACCTGGGGCTGCGGATCCCCAGGGCCACGCCCAGTCAACCTGGAACCGGCGCTGCGGCTGGGGGACAAGTTAGGGGGGCATTTCGTCAGCGGCCATATCGACGGGGTGGGGCACCTCTGCGAACAAGCAGCCACCGGCAACGCCTGGGAGCTGAGCTTCGAGGTGCCGGCGGCCATCGGCCGCTACATCGTGCCCAAGGGCAGTGTGGCGGTGAACGGCGTCAGCCTGACCATTGCCGAGATCCGCCAAGGGGGATGTTGGTTTAAGGTGGCGGTGATCCCGCATACCTACCGCCAGACCAACCTTTCCCTGCTGCAAGTAGGGGATCCGGTAAACGTGGAGGCAGATCTCCTGGGCAAATATGTGGAAAAATTCTTGGGCCTGGCCCCGCCGGAGAGCAGCCTCTCCCTGGAGTTTCTAGCCGAGCACGGCTACGTTTAATCCCAGCCGTTCGCGTAGCGGGACGGAGTCCTTGCCCCCATGATCCCTCCCCAAGAAGCCGAACGCCTGCGCGGCGTCACTGTCTATTTGATTGGCATGATGGGCAGCGGCAAGTCCACCCTGGGAGCTGAGCTGGCAGCCCAGTTGCGCCGTCCCTTCTTTGATACCGATGCTCTGGTGGAGCAGGTAGCCGGCTGTTCGATTGCCCAGATCTTTGCCGAGCAGGGAGAAGCCCACTTCCGGGAGCTGGAGACCCAGGTGTTGGCGCAACTGAGCGGCTACACTCGCCTGGTTATTGCCACCGGCGGCGGCATTGTGCTGCGGCCCAAAAATTGGAGCTACCTGCACCACGGCCTCACCGTCTGGCTGGATGTGGCCCCTGAGCTCATTTGGCAGCGGCTGAGCCGGGATCCTGGCCAACGTCCCCTCCTGCAAACTCCCGATCCCCAGACTGCTCTGCAGAGGCTCATGCGGGAACGAGAACCCTTCTACGCCCAGGCCGATGTGCGGGTGCCCATCCACTCAGAAACCAGCCTGTCCCAGCTGGTTCAACAGGTCTGGCAGGCCATTTGCGCCCGCCTGCGAGAGCAGCCGCCCTGCAACCCGTAGCAAAACCCCCAAAAATAGGAGGGGAGGGTCTGGTATTGCAGCAGGGAGGGCAGTGTGGTACAGGCCAGGATTTTGTTTGCAGCGGCGGAAGCAGCGCCCTTGGCAAAGGTAGGGGGGATGGGGGATGTGGTGGGATCCCTGCCTGTTGTTTTGCGCCAGCTGGGGCAGGACGTGCGCATCATCATGCCCCTATACGGATTTTTGTGGGACCAATTTGGCCCAGAGCCGGGGCAATACCCCCGCTCCAAAGACCCCATTTGGTCGAAGCAGGTCATGGGCCAGGTGGCCGATATCTACGAAAGCGTTTTACCCGGCACCGATGTCCCCCTTTACCTGGTCAGCCACTACTGCTTTGCCCCCCACCGCATCTACTACGGCGAGGACGAGTTTTGGCGCTTTACGTTTTTTGCCAATGCCGTGGCCGAATTTGCCTGGACCTACTACCCCTGGAGGCCCAACATCATCCACTGCCACGATTGGCACACCGGCATGATCCCGGCCTGGATGCACCAGGCTCCCGATATCGGCACCGTCTTTACCATTCACAACCTGGCCTATCAGGGACCGTGGCGCTGGCAACTGGAACGCATGACCTGGCTGCCCTGGTATTTTTCCGCCCACAACACTATGGCCGCCGGGATCCTCTACGCCGACCAGGTAACCACCGTTTCGCCCACCTACGCCCTGGAGATCCGCACCAGTCTCTATGGAGAAGGCCTCCAGGATCTGCTGGCTTGGAAAGGAGAACGCCTGTGGGGGATCTTAAACGGGATCGACACCGAGAAGTTCGATCCCCGCACGGATCCCCATCTAGCCGCCAACTTCAGCATCGACGACCTCAGCGGTCGAGCGGTGAACAAGGCCGTGCTGCAGACCCGCCTGGGTTTGACCGTCAACCCCGACGTCTTTCTCATGGGCATGGTGACCCGTTTGGTGGAACAAAAGGGGATTGACTTGGTCATTCAAACCGTGGAGCGCTTTCTGGCCTACAGTGACTCGCAATTTGTCTTGCTGGGCAGCGGCGAAGCCCACTACGAAGAGCGGCTCCGGGAAATGGCCCAGCGGCACCCAGGCCGAATGTCCTATCAGCAGGGCTATCAGCCGCAACTGGCCCAGTTAATCTATGGGGGGGCAGATGTTTTCTTAATGCCCAGCCGCTTTGAGCCCTGCGGCATTAGCCAGATGATTGCCATGCGCTACGGCTGTGTGCCCATTGTCCGCCGTACAGGGGGACTGGTGGATACGGTCAGCCACCATATTCCCAGCAAAGGGATCGGCACCGGCTACTGCTTTGACCGCTACGAGGCTCTGGACTTCTACACTTGTCTAGCGCGGGCTTGGGAGGCGTTTCAGCACAAGGAGACTTGGCAAGCGCTGCAAAAGCGAGGCATGGCCAGCGATTTCAGTTGGCACCGCTCGGCTTTGCAGTACCTGCGCCTGTACGAGCGGATTATGAACTTGCCCCTGCTGCCAGAAAAAGTTCCCTCCCAGGCTCAACCGGCTTCCCCGCCGTCTGAACAGTTGCCTCCTCAGCAACCGCTAGGGGAGGGGATCCCTGAGCTGCAGCAAAGCCCCGCGGAGTGAGGTAGAGTGGAACGGGTTAGCAAGGTTTTGAGGGTTACTTGCCAATGCTCCGACGACCCCCTACTGGTGGTCGAACTGCTGCTCGTGGCCTTGCCTTCCTGCCCCGTTCTTGGGTACAGCTGGCCTTTGGCTTGTTGCTTGGCCTAGTGCTGGGTGTCGGTTCAGGTCTTTGGGCTACGGCTCAAGAAGTGCCCGCCCGCCAGCAGCTTATTCCCAATCCCCAGCAGTTTCGGGCCCTAGAACAACCCAGCAGCGCTCTCAGCGCGTTGCGAGCTGAACAGTTGGCTGCTGAGGCCAACGCTGCCATTCAGGCCCAAAACTACGACCGAGCCATCGAGCTCCTGCAGCAGGTGTTTAACGCCTACAACCAGCGCTCCAACTACCACCAGGATCTCTCCCGCGCTTTTGCCGGGATCCAAAACCGCATCTCCGAAGAGCAGCGGGAGCTGGCCCGCGTTGCCGCCCAGGCTCGGGATCAGGCCGCCTACGACCTGGCCGTGGTCTATCGGGCTGCCGGGCGCCCTGAGGAGGCCGTGGGCTGGTTGATCCAGGTCATCAAAAGCCAAACCCCAACCCGGGAGCTAGGCACCCAGGCCTACCAGCAGCTGCTGGAAATTGGCTTTGTTAGCACTCCTTTTCCCTAGGGCTTTTCTTCCAGATTGCGGTAGAAAGCCAGCGCCGTTTGCCCATAAGCCCGCTGGTCGACGCGCAGGAGAGATCCCACCTGCTCTGGCAGCTTTTGGCCGCTGCGATGCTCGACAATCAAGGTTCCACCTGGCTTGAGCAAGGGCGGGATCAGCGGCAGAAGCGGGGCGTACAGACCGGCGTCATGGGGGGGATCAAAATAGACGTAATCGAAAGGATCCAAACCCAGGCCGCGGCTGAGCAGCTTGCGGGCATCCCCCTGAATCACCTGGAAAGATTGTCCCGGCTGAGCTACCTTTGCCCAGTTGGCCTGGATGAGGCGACAGGCCGGCGCAGCGATCTCAATGCCGGCCACGAAGGCTGCCCCATGGCACAAGGCTTCTGCCCCTACCGTGCCGGCTCCACAGCAGAGATCCAGCCAGCGACAGTCCTTCACCTGCCCCTGCAAAATGTTGAACAGGGCTTGCCTCACCCGCCCAGGGGTGGGCCGAGTTCCCCGGCCAGCAGGGGTTTGCAGCGTCCGTTTGCCACTGATGCGCAGGCCCATCGGTTTAGGGAGAGGGAGTCGGTGTAGGCAACTGGACGGTCAGCCCACTGCGCTGGGCGGCGCGATCCCGCTCCATCTGGATCTGCTCCACCAAGGCTTTCGGCAACTGGCTAGAGGCCTGCAAAGCCTGGTCGAAAAGGGGAACCGCCTCCCGGTCTTGACCCTTGGCAACCAGGATTTGCGCCTTGAGGTAGTAAAGTTCGGGGTTGTTGCAGGAAACAGCAATTGCCCGATCCACCGCCGCCAGCGCTTCGTCATAGCGCTGCATATCCCGGTAGGCCAGCGCTTGGCCACGGTAGGACAAATACTCAGGCGCTGCTAGGCGAAATTGGTTCAAAGCCTTCTCCCGATAGGTTAGCAGCAAGTCGATATAGCCGTTGAGAAGATTGAGCTCCGGGTCGCTGCTGTCTACTGCCTGGGCGGCGCGAATGGACGCAAACAATTGGTTGAGAGTGGGCAACGCCTTAGGCAAGCCGAGCACTACCCCTTCCCGCACCACAATGTTGGCCGCTTCCAACCCATAGCCCACGCCCTCGTACAGGTTGCCGCGCAAGGGATCCGTCTTCTTCAGCTCGGCGGCCACCTGGCGGGTTTGGGTGGCTAACTGGGCAAAAGCATCCAGATCCCCCTCCTGGTAGGCCAGCGCCGCCAGCAGGGCGTAGACCATCGGCTCTTTGGGAGAAGCTTGTCTAGCCTTCTCTAGCTTCTCCCGGCTCTGCGTGTAGCGGCCTGCGCAGAAGAACTCCTCAAAGGCACTAGCCACCTCTGGCTTGATGGGGCGGGCATTGGCCCCACTGCGGAAGGGATCCTGCGCCCAAACCGGCCCAGCCGCTGCCCATACCCAACACAGGATCCCTACCAGCTTGCTGACTCTGCTAAACCTGCGGCTTTTCATCCCCACGCCCGGATCAATGCCAGTTTGACCTGCTTTTTACCGCAGCAGTTGGGCAATGGAGGCAATGGCTGCCTCCTGGACCAGCTCATCCGTCTCATGGGCCAGGAGCTCGTGCAAAGGCTGAAGGGCGCGCGGATCCCCAATCTGACCAAGGGCGCGAGCTGCCGCCTCCCGCACTGCTGGCTCCCTGTCCGCAAGCTTGGTCAGCAAAGCCGGCACCGCCTCAACCGCCCGCATCTGCCCTAGACGGTAGATTGTTTGCACTTGGGCCTCCAGAGGAGTTGCCGCCAAGCTAGGCTCGTATCCAAAACCCTGATCTACCGGGGCAATAGCCGAGAGAGCCTGCAGAGCCTCCAGGGCACGATACCGCTCCACCTCGTTCAGGTGCGGCAGTTGAGCCAACAGGTTGTCAAAAGCCTGCTGCACCGGATCGGCAGCTGACGCCTGCTCAACGATGCGGGCAAGGTTTTGGTTGGCCTGCAGCTGTTGCCAAGACTGGAACAGGGTTAGGCCGGCAACCACCAAGGCAGCATCGGCCAAAATCGCCAGCAGCGCCAGGCCGCCCCAGATTTTGCTGCGACGGCTGAGCTTGCGGATCTGCTTATCTACGTAGACAAAAGCCTGGTGCTGCCGCTCCCAAAAATCGGGGGCTACCTGCAGGGTTTGGGCGCTGAGATCAGGGGACAGAAGGTTTTCCTCACGGGCCACCTCCAAGCTTTGCAGCCTCTGGTTCAACCGAGAAAAGTGCCTTGTCCAGAGCCACGTAAACATTGGATCCCACCCTCTCTCCGATCCTGCCACTAGAAGCACGCCCGCCTGACACGGCAAGCTAGAGACCCTGCTCGCCTCCCGTGTCAGGAAAAGTTTGCCGCCTTCCCTCTGCCGACGGGAGAACCTAAGCGCCAGGATAACAAAAGCTTCTGCCCCTCACCAGCCAGTCTTTGCAAGTTGCAACCCTGGCGGTTCAGGATGCTAGCGAATGGTCTGGGGTTGGGGCTGCGTACGACTTTGCAACCGGGAGGAGCCGCCAGAGTGTACTGCCTGCCCGCCCCTATGGGATCCAAACCCCCGCATTAATCGTCTTGGGGGAGGTTTCGACGCCAGGCCGTTTGGCTCCATTGCAGTTGTCGCAAGATCCCGCGCAGCAAGGCCACCTCGGACACGGTCAAGCCGGCGCGGTGAAAGAGGGCGCGCAGCTTGAGCATCTTGCGGCGGGCCGTGTGGGGATACAGGTAGCCAATTTGCAATAGCAGCGCCTCCAGCTGGCCGAAAAAGCCCTCCAGCAATTCGAAGGGAGCTGGCTTGGAGAGGCCAGGGCTAGGCGGAAGCGGCGGATCTGGGCAAAGGAGGGTGCGCAGCTCGTAGCAGCAGATGCCCACCGCCTGAGCCAGGTTGAGGGAAGGGTAGGCCGGATCGGTGGGGATCTGGATTTGGCGATGGCAGAGGGCCAGCTCTTCGTTGCTCAAGCCCTGATCTTCAGGGCCAAACACCAAAGCCACAGGACCGGCGGCCAGTAGCTCGGGAAAGGCTTGGCGGGGAGATTGAACTTGCCACTCGGGGGGGTAGGGCTCGCGGCGGCCTGCAGTCCCGAAGACCTGGACACATCCCTGGAGGGCCTCCGCCAGAGTTGGCACTTGCCGGGCTTGGCGGAGCAAGTCGGCGCCATGCACAGCCATGGTAACTGCTTCGGGATCAAGGGGATCGCAGCGGGGATCCACCAAGACCCACTGTCGCAGACCCATGTTTTTCATCACGCGGGCAATGGCGCCCAGGTTGCGCGGCCCCACTGGTCGCACCAGGACAATCCGCACCTGGGCCAATTGCTCCTGAACCCTGGGGGAGGGTGTCTGCATCGCCTGGGGTTACGGATAGAGTAGAGGAACTAGATCCTGCCACAACTAGCCCTATGGGATCTGCTTACCGCTGCTGGCTAGGCCTGCTGTGTTTTGTGCTGCTGGGGCTTTGCTGGGGATCGGCGGGGCTGGCTGCGCCGGAAAGACTGTCCTCCACCTTAGAGCCGGCCCAGGGGGTTTCTCTAGCGGAGGCGCGACAGCGGTTGGAAGCCATTGCCGAGGCGATGCGCTCAATTCGCCTTTGCAACCGTCCCAATTGCCGCTACCGCGATATTTCCGTCGAGGTACATCCCATAGCAGGAGCCGAGCCCCCGGAGTACGAGGGCAGGATCGACGCCACTATCGACCGTCCCTCTGGCAGCTTCGACAGGGCCCGCTACCGGCTGCGATTCCAGGGAGGGCGTTGGCAGTTGCTGGGAGGCGAAGAGGTGTCCGATGTCTCCTCCTTCTTCTTCGAGGGAGATAGCTACGAGGTGTTCAGCGCCTACGGCACTCGCAGTCGCAAGGCCAGATTGGCAGACGCCAGCAGCAGGCTGCGCGTGGGCTACCGGGAGCTGTACTACCGGGTTTTCGACCAGGGCCAAGAGCGTCTTGCGGCAGGAGCACCATGAGAAGTCAACAGCGCACCTTGGCCAGCTCTATTTCCCTAGAAGGCGTCGGCCTACACACCGGCCTGCCGGTCCGCTGCAGTCTCCACCCCGCCCCCGCTGGCAGCGGTCGGGTCTTCGTGCGGGTGGACCAGCCAGGCTCCCCTCCTATCCCTGCCCAGGTGGGATCCCTGGCTCCTGCTGCCCTCTGCACCCGCCTGCAGCAGGGCTCTGCTCAGGTGCAGACGGTGGAACACCTCCTAGCTGCCCTTTACGTTCTGGGCATCGACAACTGCCGCATTGAGGTAGAAGGACCAGAGCTGCCGATCCTCGATGGCTCGGCCCTGCCCTTTGTGGAGGCCATTGTCCAGGCCGGGATCTTGGCCCAGGAGCAGCCAGCCCTGGTGGGCGTGGTTCAAGAGCCGGTTACCGTCTGGGCAGGGGAGGCTTTTGTCAGTGCCCTGCCCCACCCCGAGGCCCGCTTTACCTATGGCATCGAGTTTGCCGACTCTCCCATTGGCCAACAGTGGCTAAGCTGGAGGGAAGATAGGCCGGATTTTGTCTGCTCCATCGCAGCGGCGCGTACTTTTTCCCGCCAGCAAGATGCGGAGCTAGCCCGCCAACAGGGGCTAATCCAAGGGGGCAGCCTGGAAAACGCCATTGTCTGTACTGCAACCGCGTGGCTGGGACCCCTGCGCTACCCCGATGAGCCGGTGCGCCATAAGCTGATAGATTTACTAGGAGATCTCAGCCTACTGGGCTGCCACCTCCAGGGGCACATTGTAGCCTACAAGGCAGGGCATGCCCTACACCACCGTCTGGCCAAACAGTTGCTAAGGAGCGGATCCCTCCAGATTCAGGCGGAGGCAACACCAGAAAGGGATCCTGGCTGCCACGGCAAGCTGGCCTCTCTCCTGCAGTCTTGACAGGATGCACTGCCCGCTATCGTGGGACTAGGCCATCTCCCCTTTAGGCTTTGAGGTTTGTCTTCCAGCTCTTTGGGTTTGCCATGTCCTCCGATGTCTGTCCTCCTCCCCCTCTCTCGGCTGAAGCAGCGGCTCAGTTGGCAGCTGCTCCCCCCGTTTTCACTACAGACCAAATCCTGGAGATTCTGCCCCACCGCTATCCCTTTTTGCTGGTGGACCGCGTGGTGGAGTATCTCCCAGGGCAACGGGCAGTGGGCCTCAAAAACGTCACCTTCAATGAGCCTTTTTTCCAGGGACATTTTCCCAACCGCCCCATTATGCCCGGTGTCCTCATTGTTGAGGCCATGGCTCAGGTGGGAGGGATCGTCCTGACCAAGCTGCCGGATGCAGCCGGGCGCCTAGCTCTTTTTGCCGGCATCGATGGGGTACGCTTTCGCCGCCCCGTCCTGCCTGGAGATCAACTGCTGCTGTCAGCTGACCTGCTCACCATCCGGCAAAAGCGCATCGGCAAGATGTTCTGCCGGGCTCAGGTGGGGGGGCAATTGGTTACTGAAGGCGAGCTGATGTTTTCCTTGGTGGACTGAGTAATCTGTAGGAAAGCCTCACCGCGCCCCTCCAAACCATGCTGCCTGTACGTCCCCGGGAAACGGTTTCCATGTTAACCCGCGATGGGATCCAACTGGACGCGGATATCTATCGCCCCGAGGGGGAAGGGAGCTATCCGGTTTTGCTCATGCGGCAGCCCTATGGCCGGGCCATTGCTTCGACGGTAGTGTACGCCCATCCGCGCTGGTACGCAGCCCATGGCTATATTGTGGTCATCCAGGATGTGCGTGGGCGAGGCACTTCCAAAGGCTCCTTCTACCCCTTCCGCCACGAAGTTGAAGATGGGTTCGACGCCGTCAGCTGGGCGGCTGCTTTGCCAGGGAGCAACGGCGCGGTGGGTATGTACGGCTTTTCCTACCAGGGCATGACCCAGCTGTATGCCGCCTCTGCCCGTCCCAGCGCTTTGAAAACCATCTGCCCGGCAATGCTGCCCTACGACCTTTACGCGGATGCCGCCTACCCTGGGGGAGCCTTTGCCTTCTACAACAACCTCAGTTGGGCCCTGCAACTGGAAGCCGAGGGAGCACGCCGGCGGGGAGATGCCAGTGCCTATCAGGCCCTCTTCAAGGCGTCGCGCAACTTGCCCCTCCACGACCCTATCCTCCTCAAGCCGGGCGTGCTGCAGCAATATGCGCCCCAGTCCTATTACTTCGACTGGCTGGATCACAGCGAGCCGGACGACTACTGGCGCCAGCTCTCCCCTCGGCTGGAGGCGGTGGACCTGCCAATGCTGCACATTGCCGGCTGGTTTGACAGCTACCTGAGTGGCAGCCTACGCCTCTACAAGGAGATGAGTGCCCGCAGCCAGAACCCCCAATACCTGGTTGTCGGGCCGTGGGCCCACCTCCCTTGGGGGCGCAGGGTGGGAGCGCTGGATTTTGGCCCTGAGGCCGTCAGCCCCATCGATCGGCTGCAGGTGCGCTGGTTTGACCAGTTCCTCAAAGGCAAGGACACAGGGATCCTCCAAGAGCCGCCGGTGCGCCTGTTCGAGATGGGCTCCAACCGCTGGCGCAGCCTTGAGGCCTGGCCCAACCCTGAGCCAAAAGCTCTTTACCTGCACAGCACTGGTCTAGCTGCCCTTTCCGAACTCGAGGGATTCCTCCGCCCGGAGCCCCCGCCGAGGCAGCAGTCGGATACTTTTGTTCACGATCCCTGGCGACCGGTACCCGCCCTGGGGGGTCACCTGGTTTACCCTGCCGGACCCCAAGAGCGCTCTGCTGTTGACTGCCGCACCGATGTTCTTACCTACACCACTCCCCCCCTAGAAACCGACCTCCTCCTGGCGGGGGACATCACGGCAGAGCTCTACGTCGAGGCGGACAGCCCCAGCTTTGATCTCTGCGCCGTGCTCTCGGTAGTGAGGCCGGATGGCCAGGTGTATAACTTTTCCCAGGGCTACCGCCGTCTGCGGGATCCCCAGCCCAATGTCCCCATTGGGATCCCCTGTCAGCCCACCTGTATCCGCATTCCCCGTGGCCACGCTCTACGCCTTAGCCTAAGCGCAGCCTGTTTCCCTGCCTACCCTGTTAACCCAGGTACAGGCCAGCGGGAGGAGCGGCAAATGGAAGGCCGCGTTCTCACCCTGACTCTTCACAGCGGCGGCAACACGCCTTCGCGGTTAATCTTGCCCATTCTTGAGGAATAGTGCGGCTTTGCAATCTCTGCTTAACAAACGAAAATCAAACGCTAGGATGAGACCAGGTGGGCAAAAGAGCGCCATGTTGCAGGACCCAAAGCTAATCCGGCACTATCAAGCTCTAACCGATGCGCTGGTGGACAGTTGGCATCGCGGCTATCAGCGCATTGACGAGCTACGGCTGCTGGTGGACGGCTACCTGCTGGCCTTGCGAACTGGCAAGCAATTAGAGCCCTTTGAGATCTACCGCCTCGAAGATGAGGTCAACCGCTTCCTCTACGATCCCTCCAACTTCAAGGAGCCAGAACCGGAGCGGGAGACGGAGAGAACGCGGGGTTACTAACTTATCGACCAGTGGGCTGAAACCAGTCCTATGGCAGTCTGGGATACCCTGGCCACTTCCCGGCGCCCAGCTCTATTGGGATCTGGCCTCGGCCTAGGAATAGCCCTGACCCTCTGGTACGGGGCGTTTGGCTACCACGTACTGCAAATTGGGATCTGGCTGCTGAGCATTTTGCTGGTGGGGCTGTATGTGGCCCAGTTTCCCCCGGCTCAGCCCCCTTGGGATCCGACGCGGCTGCGCTGGCGCCAGGAGCTGCTGCACCTGGGGCTGTTGGCGTTGGTTTTTGCTCCCCTCTACCTCTACGACCTGGCCAACATCCCTTTTCAAATCAACACCGACGAGATTGTCATCACCTCCATGGCTCGTCGGGCTTCCGGGGTGCGCTACCCCGATCTCTTTGGGTTGATGCCAGAGTACTTCTATTTCCCCCGCTTTATGTTTAGCCTCTTTGGCGGCCTGACGCGGCTGATGGGAGGAGTCACCCTGGTCAATGTGCGCACGGTGCATGCCGCCTTTGGGGTGATTACTATTCTGGTGGCCTACGGGTTTTTTCGGTCGTTCTGGAACTCCCGGCTGGCCTTGGCAGGAGCGGCCCTTCTGGGATCCAACCACGCCTTGTTAGGCATTAGCCGCATGGCCATGCGGGAAAACCTGATTGTGCTGGTGGAGTGTGCAGCTCTGGCCCTGATCTTGAAGGGCGTGCGGGAAAAAAATCCCCTGCTTTTGTATTTGGGGGGAGGGGCAGCGGCTTTCTCCCTCTACGGCTATTTGCCAGGGCGCGTGGTGATCCTGTTGGGACTCCTGTTTGGCGTTCTGTACTTGCTCTTGAGGCGGGAGGATCTGCAGGCCAACCCCGTTTGGACCCTAGCCAAGCTGACAGTGCCGGCAGCGCTGGGATTTTTTCTGGTGGCCGCGCCCATTCTGGTAGCCACCGCCACTGCCCCCCCAGAAAGCGCCGAGTATGCCCGCCAGCAATTTCTCTTTTTCCCCGAGGGGCGGGCGCTGCAGCAAATGTGGGTGAACGCGGCTACGCCGGCAGAGGGGGTGTGGCGCAACATCCGCAATGGCCTGAGCATGTTCAACGACCCCAGCCAGCACGACCGGGGCTATATCTATCCCAACTACGGCCATGCCTTTGTGGATCCCTTGACAGGGATCTTGATTTGGCTAGGGCTGGGATCTGGGCTCTACCGCGTCCTCAGGGGGCGCAGCCAGCCGCACGACTGGCTCTGTATTGGCAGTTTCCTGTTTCTTTACCTGCTCTTTAGCCTGGCTATCACCAAAGCCCCCAACTATACCCGCCTGCTCGTGATCCTGCCCTTTGTAGCCTACCTAACCCTGGAAGGGATCCAGACGCTGGCCGCTCCCCTGGAACGTTGGGGATCCACCGTAACAGCAGTAGCGATGGCGGGCACCATCCTCCTCATTGGAGGCTGGAACTTGGCCATTTGGGGCGACTTTGTCCACAAGGGCTGGACGCAGGGCAACGACGTGGGAGCCACCGGGCGCTACGTGGCCGCTCGACAGAGGGATCCCAACCACCGCTTCTATTTGGCTGCTAGCGCCGCCTACCCCTATTTCAGTTGGGGAGAGCCTGCCTACTGGCAAAGTTGGATTCAATTTTTTGCCAGGCAAGAACAAGAGGTGAAGGTTTTTCCCCCCGAGACGTTGCTTAGCCAAGACCTAGAGCCGCCGTTTACCCTGTTTATGAACGAGGGGGTATGGGAGCAGCAAGGGGCAGCGCTGCGGCGACGCTTTCCCAAGGGTCAGCTGCATCGGATCCCAGCAGAGCGAGGGCTGTGGGCCTTTGAGGTGGCGGATCCTTAAGACTATGGCTGCTCTTGCTTGTCTTCTAAAGCCGTCACCTGCAGTTTCTTGGGGCTGGGCCTAGGAAGGGATCCCTGCGGAGGAGCCTGGCTTGGCAATCCAGTAGCCGCACTGGTGCTCCCCGTTAACTTGCCAGCTGAGGCGCTTCACCCGACAATCGGGCAGAGCGGCGGCAAACATCTCCAGCTCATGGCCGCAGACGCTGGGAAAACGCTGGGCAATCTGGGCAATGGCGCAATGGTGCTCCACCAGGACGTACTGCTCGACATACTGCTCAGAGCCTTCTGCTGGCCTGGGGGCAGCCAGGTGGTTGGGATAGGGGTGGTACTCGGCCATGTAGCCTTCTGCCTGGCGCAACTGTACCAGGCGCTCTAGCCGCTCGGCCAGGGATCCGGATCCCATCTGGGCTTGGTACTCCTGGGCTTTGCGTTGCCACTGCTGCTGGAGCAGGGATCCCATCTGTTCGGCTCCCAAGGTTTCGGCCAGCGTGTTGAGCAGGCCCAGGGCAAACTCGTCGTAGCGGGCAGGGAACTGCGCTTCCCCCTGGGGGCTAAGCTGATAGAAGTGCTGGGGACGGCCAAGGCCGCTGGGTTGAGCGACATGGCGGATCAGTCCCTCCGCCTCCAGATCCTTGAGGTGGCGGCGAATGGCCTGGGGAGAAATGCCCAAGTGCTCTGCTAGGGTTTGGGCAGTAGCCTGTCCTGCCTTGCGCAGGTAGATCAAAATAGCCTGCTTACTGGAAGTAGGCTGGGTAGCCTGGCCGGCGATCCTACGTGCTCGGTTCACCGTTGTCCTCCTGCCTATTTTGACAACGGGATCATTGCTAAAGTAACTTGAGGATTAGTTAAGCAACAACTATGTTGTTTTAGTTGGCCGTCTGTTCTTGCGCGCTTCTAATCCCTACTTGAGAGCCACCCATGTCTAAGAGCGTCCGCGCCCTGGTTAACCAGCCCTACAAGTACGGCTTTGTTACCGACATCCCTTCAGAATCCATCGGCAAGGGCCTAAACGAAGACATCATTCGCCAAATCTGGGCCAAGAAGGGGGAGCCGGACTTCATGCTGGAGTTCCGGCTGCGGGCCTACCGCCAGTGGCTGAAGATGAGCGAGCCCACTTGGCCAAACGTGACCTACCCCCCCATTGACTACCAAAACATCGTCTATTACTCGGCCCCCAAGGTGCGGGAGAAGAAAAAGAGCCTGGACGAAGTGGATCCGGTGCTGCTGGAGACTTTTGAAAAATTGGGGATCCCGCTGTCTGAACAGAAGCGACTGGCCAATGTAGCGGTGGACGCCATTTTCGACAGCGTCTCGGTGGCCACCACCTTCCGGGAAAAGCTGGCCAAGGAAGGGATCATCTTCTGCTCCATGTCGGAGGCGCTGCGGGAGTATCCCGAGCTGGTGCGTAAGTACTTGGGCACGGTGGTGCCTATCGCCGACAACTACTACGCGGCGCTGAACTCGGCGGTATTTAGCGACGGCTCCTTTGTCTACGTGCCCAAGGGGGTGCGCTGCCCCATGGAGCTCTCGACCTATTTCCGTATCAACAACAGCGAGTCGGGCCAGTTCGAGCGCACCTTGATCATTGCCGACGAGGGATCCTACGTCAGCTACCTGGAGGGCTGCACGGCCCCCATGTTCGACACCAACCAACTGCACGCAGCGGTGGTGGAGCTGATTGCCCTGGACAATGCCGAAATCAAGTACTCGACGGTGCAGAACTGGTATGCCGGTGACGAAAACGGCAGGGGCGGCATCTACAACTTTGTTACCAAGCGCGGCCTCTGCCAGGGGGCCAACTCTAAGATCTCCTGGACGCAGGTGGAGACTGGCTCCGCCATCACCTGGAAGTATCCAAGCTGTGTGTTGGTGGGGGAAAACTCGGTGGGCGAGTTTTACTCAGTTGCCCTGACCAACCACTACCAGCAGGCCGATACCGGCACCAAGATGATCCACATAGGCCGCAACACCCGCAGCCGAATTATCTCCAAAGGGATCTCGGCGGGGCATTCCAAAAACAGCTACCGCGGCTTGGTGAAAATTGGGCCGAAGGCAGAGGGCGCCCGCAACTTTTCCCAGTGTGATTCCCTGCTGATTGGGGATCAGTGCAGCGCCAACACCTTCCCCTACATCGAAGTGCAAAACAACACCGCCAAAGTGGAGCACGAAGCCTCAACCTCTAAGATTGGAGAAGAGCAGTTGTTTTACTTCCAGTCGCGCGGCATCTCTGCAGAGGATGCTGTGTCTATGATCATCAGCGGCTTCTGCCGGGAGGTGTTTAACCAACTGCCCATGGAGTTTGCCGTCGAGGCCGATCGCTTGCTGAGCTTGAAGCTAGAGGGATCCGTTGGCTAGATCCCCAGCAAGCTGAATTGGCCATTGCCGGCTTACTTTAGCTAGCTGCGCGATCCCAGGGTGAACGCTCGTCTGGAGGTCATTCAAGAGCAACCGCTGAGATGATCCGGGAAAACGGCCCTGTCATTTTATCTGTCCGCGATCTCACCGCTGAGATCGACGGCACCCCTATCCTCAAGGGGGTAAACCTGGAAGTTCGGGCTGGCGAGATCCACGCCATCATGGGGCCAAATGGCTCTGGGAAAAGCACCTTCTCCAAGATCCTGGCCGGCCACCCGGACTACCGGGTAACCGGGGGTGAGATCCTCTATTTGGGCAAGGATCTCTTGGCCATGGAACCGGAGGAGCGGGCCTGGGCTGGGATCTTTTTGGCCTTTCAATACCCCATCGAGATTCCAGGGGTAAGCAACTTGGATTTTCTGCGAGCTGCCTACAACGCCCGGCAGAAATACCGGGATCAGCCGGAAATGGATCCCCTTGAGTTTGACGACTTCGTGCGCCAAAAGCTGGAGCTGGTCAAAATGGATCCGGCTTTTTTGGAGCGCCCCGTCAACGAGGGGTTTTCTGGCGGCGAGAAAAAGCGCAACGAGATCCTGCAGATGGCCGTGCTGGAGCCGACCCTGGCCATTTTGGACGAGACGGACTCTGGCCTCGACATCGACGCGCTGCGCATCGTTGCCCAGGGCATCAACCAGCTAGCTGGCCCCGAGAAGGCCATACTCCTCATTACCCACTACCAGCGCCTGCTGGAGTATGTGACCCCTGACTGTGTGCATGTGATGGAAGGGGGGCGCATTGTCCTTAGCGGGGACAAGAGCTTGGCGCTGGAGCTGGAAAAGCGGGGCTACGACTGGCTTAGGGAGGAGGTGGGATGAGCGCTGCGGTGCCCAAGTCGTCGGTTAGAGAAAGCGACGCTGCCAGTTTTGGCCGCTCCTTTCTAGAGCACATTCTTAGCCAAATCCCGGAGGTGGAGGACTCCCACGCCACTCTGCGACAGCAGGCCCGCGCCCAACTGGCGGAACTGGGGATCCCCACTCCGCGCGAAGAGGACTGGAAATACAGCGACCTCTCGCCGCTAGTGGCCCACGCCTTTCGCTTGGCCGGCCCTGGGGAGGGGGATGTGAACCGGGCCACTCTGGAGCCCTGGCTGTGGTCGGAAAGCCGCCACAGCTATGCCGTCTTTGTCAACGGCTACTTCGCTCCCCACCTTTCTGACTTGAGCGGCCTGCCGTCGGCGCTGCGCCTTGCTCCCCTCAGCCAGGCTGCCTCTGGAGGGTTGCAAACCATCGCCAAGGTCGATGTCTTCAGCGCCCTCAACACCGCCCACCTAGGCGGCGGGATCCAGATTGAGCTCTTGCCCCACGAGAAGGTTTTGCCGCCCTTGCACCTACTTTGGATAACCGTGGCCCCTGAAGGAGAGGCGGTTTTGGCCCAGCCCCGCTGCCTGCTGACTTTGCCAGCCTACAGCTCCCTCACCCTAATTGAAGACCACCTTTCCTGGGGCTCGGGGATCCCCTTCAGCAACGCGGTTACCGAGATTGCCCTGGAAGAAGGATCCCGCCTGCACCACGTCCTCCTCCAGCGGCAGGGATCCCAGGCCTTTCACATCAACCAAACCGCCGTGCGCCAGGGCCGCTACAGCCACTACCGGCTGCAGGCCCTCCAGTGGGGATCCCAGTTTTCCCGCCACAACCTGGAGCTGGCCCAGGTGGAGCCCCAGGCCCACACCCACCTGCAGGGGCTGACCCTGTTGAAGGGATCCCAGCACAGCGACACCCACTCCCGCCTGCGGCATCAGGCCCCCCAGGGCAGCAGCCGCCAACTGCACAAGTGCATTGTCGACGAGACAGCCCGTGCCGTCTTCAGCGGGCGCATTCTGGTCAGCCGAGAAGCCCAACTGACCGACGCGGCCCAAACCAACCGCAACCTCCTCCTAAGCCCCAAGGCGCGAGTGGATACCCGGCCCCACCTAGAGATCTTCGCCGACAACGTCAAATGCACCCACGGAGCCACCGTGGGCCAACTGGAGGCAGAAGAGATCTTCTACCTGCAAAGCCGCGGCATTCCCTTGGCCCAAGCCCGCCAACTGCTCACCTATGCCTTTGCCGCCGAGATCCTAGAGGGGATCCCTGTGGCTCAACTTCCCTCCCTAGTAGCCCAGCAGTTGGCGCCCGGCTAATTTCCAGCAAACGGTGAGCACTTGCCGCTAGCTGAGGCCTTCTTCTAGCCGTCTTGCCAAGCCATTTGGGCAAAACAAATCCCCTCTCTCTGCTGCTTTATCCAGAGCCAGAACACCCATTGAACGCCCAATTGAGAAGAGCCTTTCTCCCCTAGAGTAAACACGACCTGGAGCGGAGCTGCAAGCTTTTGGTTGCAGAAGTACTTCAGGAGGTTATGATCCTAGAGAGGGCTTTAGGGTATTAGAAAATGTCGGATATACCACCACAACCTCTAACCGGGAAGGCTCTCTTGCAGAAGATAGAGGCTTTGGGGCACCTTTCGCGCCGGGAAACGGCAAAGCGCTGTGGCTATGTAACCGTGACCAAGAACAACAAGCTCCGCGTCAACTTAAACGCTTTTTACGATGCGGTGCTAGCGGCAAAAGGTCTCAGCCTTGGCCCAAGTAGCCGTGAAAAGCGCGGTCGCGAGCCCTCCTTTCGCGTCAGCGTTCACAAAAATGGGCAGATCATCATCGGGTCTGCCTACACCAAGCAGATGAATCTCAAGCCTGGCGATGAGTTTGAGATCCACCTAGGCTACAAGCACATTCACCTCAAGCAGGTGTTAAACGGCCAGGTCATGGAAGACTCAGCCTCAGGAGAAGCTGCCCCCAAAAAGACGCGGGGTCGCCGGAAAAAAGCAGCAGGAGGTTGAAAGCCTTCTGAGGAGAGGGACTCCAGTTGAGCAACTGTTGCAGCGGGGCTTTTTTGCCTCTTCGCCCTCTTTAAGAGGGGATCCAAAGCCTAGGTTCACCAAGCGTGCCAACCCTAGATTTGAGGATCCCTATGCCGCAGACGGTTCAACCTCCCCTCCAGTTTCTGCCGCCACGATTGACGCCTTGGGTGGTTCGTTTTGTCCAAACTGGCTTGCCTTTTTGGTTGCGCTGGACCAAAGGGATCCCGCGCGTCGAGGTGGAGGGAGGGGAGCGCTTGGCTCAGCTTTATCAGCAATTTGAAGCAGGCAAGATTCGCTTGTTGGTAGCCTTTCGCCACCCCACCCTCGATGACCCTCCCTGTCTGCTGTACCTGTTTGCTCACCTTTTGCCTCAGGTGGCCCGGCAACAGGGGATCCGGCTGCGGCAGCGGCCCCACGTCCTGTTTGTCTACGACCGCGGCCTGCCACTGTGGCTGGGGGCCATTGCCAGTTGGGGCTTGCCCCGGCTGGGCGGGATCCCCATTCTGCGGGGCCGTCTGGATCGGGCAGGGCTGAAGAGTTCCCGCGAGCAGCTAGTCTCGGGCCCCTATCCGTTGGCCGTGGCACCCGAGGGGACCATCAACGGCATGAGTGGGCTGCTCAACCCCCTGGAGCCGGGGGTAGCCCAGTTGAGCTTTTGGGCAGTGGAAGATCTGCTCAAGGCGGGGCGGCCAGAGGAAGTGCTGATCCTACCCGTGGGCCTCTGCTATCAGTACTTGAGGGATCCCCGGGCAGCCCTCGACAGGTTGCTCCGCCGCATGGAGGCCAACTGCCACCTGCCAACCGGGCGCTCAGCCCATGTCGGCAAAGAATCTCTCATGGCCCGCTTGCTCCGCTTGGCTGAACACCTCATTCAGACCCTGGAGAACTTTTACGAGCGCTTCTATGCCCCCACTTTGCCTGCGGCAACTTGGGCCAAGCGGGGAGAAGGAGGGGATCTGCGGACACGTCTGCAAAGCTTATTGGATCTGGCTTTGCGCGTGGCTGAGCAGCGCTTTGGCTTGCAACCTCAGGGAGACCTCATCGAGCGGCGACATCGCCTTGAGCAGGCAGGCTGGTCTTGGATCTACCGGGAAGATATTCCCGATGTTGCTGCCCTCTCTGCAGTAGAAAAAAGCCTAGCCAATCGCCTTGCCGCTGAAGCCACTTTCCACCTTTGGCACATGCGCTTGGTGGAGACCCTAATGGTATTTGCCGTCCGCCCTCTGCCTGAGCAGCCCAGCCCGGAGGAACTGGCCGAAACCGCCCTGCGGCTGTGGAACCTCCTGGCTTGGATCAAAGGCCAGAATCCCTTGGTTGCTCCTCCTCAGTTGGGGCCGCGGCTAGCCCATTTCCGCATCGGGGATCCCCTCTCCGTCTCAGAGCGTTGGCCCACCTACCAGGCCAACCGTCGGCAAGCTATCCAAGCTCTGACCCAGGATCTGCAGGCAGCAATGGAGCGGCTACTGCCCTCTCCTGTGGCCATCCCTGCGGGCTAACCCAAGCGAGCGTCCAAGAAGTTTTTTTAAGGCATTCTGGACAAACAAGACAAATCTTTGCATTAGGAGAAGGGAAGCTTCTGGCTCTTGCGGTAGAAAGATAGCAAAAAGGATCAGAGGGGTTGGCCTTCGTCGATGTCTGAAGAGCTGCTCCGCGCCATTCGCAAACGCGACCTCGAGGCCGCTACACTGGCTGTCCAGCAGCTGCGTTCCCAATGGCGTCTCAGTGAGGCAGCAATTACCTCGATGGTGATGGTGGCCGTGGAGCGGTTAGCTTGGGATGAAGGCGATCGGGCCGCCGCCAGGTGGCTGTTGCGCTGCTGCTCCCGACGACGGCGCTAGAAGCCTAAACCCTCGCTGCCGGCAGTAACCAGGCCTCTCTCCGCGTCCAAAGTAACAATAGCTCCGTCGCGGATGAGGCGCGTGGCATCTTTAACCCCCACCACCACCGGCACTCCCAGTCGCAGAGCAATTACGGCTGCGTGGGAGGAGACGCCGTCCTCTTCAGTAATGACTCCAGCCGCCTGCTTGATCGCCTCTACATAGCTAGCATCAGTGGCGCGGGCAACCAGGATATCGCCAGGGGTAATCTTGCTGGCCTCAAGGCCAGATCGGAGGATACGGGCAGGGCCGCTGACGGTGCCTTTGCCAAACCCTCTGCCTCTAGCCACCACCGCCTTCACCACTTCTACCTTGATAAGGTCAGTGGAGCCGGAAATGCCCGGCAGGGTGCCGGCAGTGAGCACCACCAAATCCCCGTCCTTGAGCAGGCCTTCTTCCTGGGCTACGTTAATGGCGGCTTGAAGGGTCTGGCGGCTGGTAGGCAAATCCAGAACCAACAGCGGGCGTACCCCCCACACCAACTGCAGCTGCCGCGCCACCTCCACATGGGGTGTTACGGCCAGGATGGGAGTGCGCGGGCGAAACCGCGAGACATTGCGGGCTGTGGCTCCGGTTTTGGTTAGGGTCATCACGGCTACCGCGTCCAGCTCCTCGGCAATTTCCCCCACGGCGCGGCTAATGGAATCGGCTATCAGGGCTTTGGGACGCAGCGAATTATCCTCGGCACAGCTACCCCTAGTCTGGCTCAACTCTTGCCGGGCAAGAGCGCGCAGGTGGTGGCGGCGATCCGCGTAGAGGGGATTAAAGTAGTCCTGTTCGATGCGCAGGGCAATGCGGGCCATGGTGGCCACCGCCTCGACAGGATACTTGCCCACCGCCGTCTCATTGGAGAGCATAACGGCATCGGTGCCGTCCAAAATGGCATTGGCTACATCCGAGATCTCAGCGCGGGTGGGGCGAGGGCTATGGGCCATGCTGTCCAGCATCTGGGTAGCGGTGATGACCGGGATCCCCAGGCAGTTGGCCATGGCGATGATCCGCTTCTGCAAGATCGGCACCTCTTCTGCCGGCAGCTCCACGCCCAGATCTCCCCGCGCCACCATCACCCCGTCGCTAAGAGCCAGGATCTGGGGCAGTTGCTGGATAGCCTCGTGTTTTTCAATCTTGACGATGATGGGAACTCGCTTGCCAGCGGCAGCCATCAGTTCCCGCAGCTCCAGGACATCCGAGGGATCCCGCACAAAGCTGAGGGCCACCCAGTCGACCCCTTGGTTGAGGCCGAAGTAGAGGTCTTCTTTGTCTTTTTCGGTAACGGCGCGGATGCTGAGGCGCACGCCGGGGAAGTTCACTCCCTTGTTGTCGGAGAGGGTGCCGCCGACAATGGTGCGGCAGAAGAGCTCGCCCGCTGCCGGATCCACCGCCTCCACGCGCATCTCCACTCGACCGTCATCCAGAAGGATGGTTGCTCCCTCCGGCACCTCTTGGGCCAGCTTGTCGTAGGTAACCCAACTGCGCTCCTGCGTTCCCAAAATGGGTTTGCTGGTGAGGACAAACGGATCCCCGCTCTTGAGGGTAATCGAGCCTTCGGCGAACTTGCCCAGGCGGATCTTGGGCCCCTGCAGGTCTTGCAAAATGGCAACCTGGATCCCCAGATCCATCGCCGTTTGGCGGATGAGGCGGATGTTGCGGCGGTGGAGATCGTGATCTCCATGGGAAAAGTTCAGGCGAAGGGTAGTTGCCCCTTGCAGGATCATTTCCCTGAGAATGGCTGGATCAGAGCTGGCGGGGCCAAGGGTAGCCACAATCTTGGTGCGTCGAAAAGACTCGCTTAAGTGCATGGCAATCTTTCCCAGGGAGAGCAGATCAAGATTGTTCCCCCACGCAGGGATCTCCTTGATACGATAGCCCGTAGTGTCTTTTTTGAGACCTTGCTTTCTAAGATTCCCAGTCCAGGAAAATGGGGTGAGCGCAGCTTCAAGTTTGGGTTGGGAGTGAAGCCATGCCGATAGCTTCTGAATACGCCTTTCCCTTTGAGCACCACCAAAAGTTTTCCCTGGATAACCCCACTATCTCTAGCCCTGGCGTCTCCAAACGAGAATACGTGGCTAGCAGGCTACTGCAAGGTATCCTGAGCAACTCCCAGACCCCCGTTGGCAACTTGTCTCCTGAGCAGCGCCAGGCCCTAGTCTATACGGCGGTGATGCTGGCAGACGAGCTGTTAGCCGCCCTTGGTGCCCAGTAGGCTTAGGCCCACCCTCGCCACAGCCCACTGAAGGCAAGGGTAAGCAACCCAGAACAGCGCTTGTTGCACCCGCCAGCCCCTTAGCCACCTCTAGAACTCGTAGCCAAATAGGCGCGGATCCGCCGGCTGCAAGTTGAGATCGGCCAGGCCATATTCCGCCCAGCGGCGATCCACCAGGCGGGCCACTTCCGGATCCGGAGCCAGCGGTTGCCGCCAGGGGGTGTCCGTTTCCGGCGGGATCTTGGTAGTGGCGTCGATCCCCATTTTGCCCCCAAGGCCCCGCTTTTCGGTGGCAAAGTCCAAGGCGTCGAAGGGATTGTCCGGCAAGATGAACACATCCCGCTGCGGATCCACCCGCGAACACAGACACCAGAGCACCTGCCGCGGATCCCGCACGTTGATGTCCTTGTCCACCACAATCACAAACTTGGTGTAGCTAAATTGAGGCAAGGCGCTCCAAAAAGCTAGAGCCGCCCGCCGCGCTTGGCCGGGGTAGGCCTTGTCAATGGACAAAATGGCCACCTTGTAGCCCAGGCCCTCCATCGGCAAAAAGAAGTCCACGATCTCCGGCACCTGCTGCCTAAGGATGGGGGTGTAGATGCGGTTTAGGGCCAGGGCTATCATGTCGTTTTCCTTGGGGGGCTTGCCGCTAAAGGTAGTGAGGTAAATGGGATCGCGGCGGTGGGTGAGGCAGTGGAAGCGAATTAAAGGAGCCTGCTCGTTGCGAGGGCCGTAGTAGCCAATGTGATCCCCGGCGGGACCGTCGGGGGCCACCTCCCCTGGGGTTATGGTGCCTTCTAGAACAATCTCGGCGTGGGCCGGCACTTCCAGATCCACCGTTTTGCAGCGGGCTAGGGGCAATCCCTCTCCGGCGTAGAGGCCGGCAAACAGCCACTCGGAGAGATCCACCGGCAAGGGCGTGGCCGCCGCCAGGATTACGGCAGGATCTACCCCGATGGCCACTGCCACTTCCAGCTTCTGGCCCAGGGCCGCCGCCTTGCGCAGATGCCGGGTTGCTCCCCGCACCGACAGCCACTGCACCGTCATGGTATTGCGGCTTTGCAGTTGCAGGCGGTACACCCCCACATTGGGAATGCCATTTTCCGGATCTTTGGTAACCATCAGGCCCAAGGTCAGCACCCGCCCAGCGTCGCCGGGATAGACCCGCAACAGGGGCAGTTGCGTGAGATCCACCGCCTCATCGCGCACCACCACTTGCTGGCAAGGAGGAAGTAGCTCCCGGCTGGGTCGAGCTTTGAAGACGCGGAACAGCGCCTGTCCCAGCTCCACCGCCTGGGCAAAGTCTTTTGGCGGGCGCGGCTGGTAGAGCAAGGCCAGCTTCTTTCCCAGCTCCTCCAACTCTTGCGGCCGCTCCATCCCCAGCGCCCAGCAGATGCGCTCCACTGTGCCCAGGGCGTTGATGAGCAGGGGCATGGAGGATCCCTTGACCCGCTCAAACAGCAGCGCCGGGCCACCGCAGGCCAAGAGGCGATCGGCAATTTCGGCAATTTCCAGCTCGGGATCCACCTCGGCGGTCACGCGGCGGAGCTGGCCACGGGATTCTAGGAGGGCAATGAAGCGGCGCAGATCTCTGGGCATGAAGGGAGCACTTGCAGAAGCTGAGGGTCAACCTGCAGGGCAGGCCGGATGTCTTCCTCCAACGGCAGTACTGCTGTGCTCTCGATCTTGGCCTCTCTTGTAGGCAGGAGTCCACTCTCCTGGCTTTACGGCCAACTGCCTAGCGGCAAGGCAAAGCAATTTGCCAGGACCCCCGGCATGGCAGTAGAGTAGCCTCAAGTCTTGCCTGTGAGGTCAGCATGTTGTCCATCCCGCCAGGGCTGCGCTCCCGTTGCTTCTGGGCAGGGATCCCCCTAGCCTGCTCTTTGGTTTTGGGGATCTGCTGGAGGGCTGCGGCTCCCTCTTCCACCCAGGATCTTTTCCCTCCCATCCCTACTCCGCCACCACCCCTGCCTTCTCCTAGCGGCACGCCTGGCCTTCCGCCCTGGTGGCCCCGTGAGCAGTCGCCCCAGGAGCAAGGTTCTCCCTACACTGTGGTCTTGTCAGGCTTTTTGCAGGGGTTGGCTGCCCAAGGAGGGGCCCTCTCCCAGCAAGGGATCCTCCTCTGGACAGCCAAAGGCAAGCTGCTGGCCGAGCACCTCTTGGATCAACCCTTGCCGGTAGGAGCCTTGGATCAGTTGGCCCTCAGCCTGATGGCGCTAGAGACCTGGGGCTACGAGCATCGCTTTACACCACCGGCTACCGCTCCGGCCAGCGCCTGAAGGGAGACTTGGTTGCGGTGGGGGGGGCGGGGATCCCTATTTCCGGGAGACCAATGTCGTCGAGCTGGCGCGCCACCTGCACGGCCTTGGCATTCGCCAGATTGACGGCGAGGTAAAAGGTGGTGCCCCCCTTCCGCTTGCTGGGCCAGCCCGACGCTCTAGCTAGCGCCCGCCGGCTTACCGAACTCCTTCGGGATCCCCAACGGCCCTACCCTGTAGCCCTCGGCGGCTCTGGATCAACGCTAGAGGAACTGCCTGCTGAGCTCCATTGCCGGGTTAGCTATACCTCGCCGCCCTTGGGATCCCTGCTGCAGATTCTCAACAGCAACATCGACCGGGCCATGGCAGCAGCCCTGCTGGCGGAACTGGGAGGCCCAAAAGCCCTGGTGGAGTACCTGCGGCGGCGCTTGGTAACTGAGCCGGCTGCCCAGTTAGATCCCGCCCTCCTCCCCAGCGAAGCAGAGATTCGTCTAGAGGGGCAGGAACTGCATCTCTCCCCCCGTGCCCTGGCCCATCTGTGGCAGCATCTGCTGGCGGCCACAGACGAGAATCCAGCGCGGATCCTACCTGTAGCCGGCCTTGGCCACAGCCCCCTGCAGCTGCGCACCTTACCTCCCGGCACGGTCGCCCAGGTGGGATCTGCCCCCAATCGCCTGATGATGTTGAGACAGTTGCCAGATGGCACCTACTTCGTCTTGCTCAACCATGGGCCTGACCTGGGCAGCTTGCGCCAACACTAGGATCAGCTCCTGCACCAGCTGTTGCCTGTTGGGAAGTCTCTTGGCGGCTGAGGGCTTAGACGAGGGCTAGACGCAGTCGCCAGGGCAAAATGACCTGTAGCAGGGCTGCCAAGCATCTTGCAGCTAGCTGCTAGGGTGGGGGCGGATCAAGCCATAGCCACCGTGCTTGCGGACATAGAGGACGTTGATCTCGCCGTTTTCGATGTTGCGGAACACGTAGAAGTCGTGATCCACCAGCTCCAACTGGTGCATCGCCTCCTCAACCGTCATGGGCGGCATGGCGAAATACTTGGTGCGCACTACCTCAGGGGGCAGCTCCGCTTGCCGATTCATATTCACAGGATTTGTGGGCGGCTGCTGGGCCACCGCCACTGAAGTTTTGGGAGAATGGCGGATGCGGTGAACGCCATTGCGCTCTTTGTACTTGCGCAGCTTGCGGGCTATTTTGTCGGCCACTCGGTCGATGCTGGCGTAAAGGTTTTCAGTACTTTCTTCCGCTCGAATGACAGTGCCGTTGGCGTAAACGGTAACTTCGGCAGATTGGTTGGCACTGATGCGGGGGTTGCGGGCTACCGACAGATTGACATCCACTTCGCTGGTGATCTGAGCAAAATGGCTAACAGCTCGCTCAATTTTTTCCTGAACGTAGCTGCGGATGGCATCGGTAATTTCGATGTTTTTTCCTTGGATCACAAGCTTCGCCATGGAAACTCTCCCGAGTGTGTCAGTCTACGCCTCAAGTGAGTGCCTAACCTTTGCAAGAAGCTTCCACACCCTCCCCGCCCGCCAACTGGCCAAAGGGGGCAATGAAAGTTGACTAAAGTGCGGCTTTTGCAAGGGCACTAACCTTTGGAGTTAAGTCTAGGTTAACACCTCACTCTTGGCTTTGAACTGGAGATTAAGGATAAATTTAGATTGCCTTAATTTTTGATTGATCCAACTTCCCTGCTGAATTCGGGAGACTAAACGACCGGAATTTTCCCTCTCCTGCCGAATTGCAGTCCACAACTTCCTTCTGGCTTTCCTAGCCAGCTAAGCGACTCCCTTATTTTTGCTTGGAACTGCCGTGCTACTTTATCCTATTATACAAGAAGCGACGTTGGCTGCCTTGTCTAAACTAGCTAAGCTAATAACCAAAGGAAGTGAAGAGATGTTGACTGAAGTTAAGCTTTCTATCAAGATCGGGATTCCACACCAATATTGGCGTCAGTAGGCCCAAAAAGTGGCCTTCGGCTTCTGGAGATTGCTCTCAAAGCAAGTTGGGGTAGAAAAGGGGGGGAGGTGGCAGGGATCCCGCTGAAAGTAGCTGAGCTGTTGGACAGAGCGGAAGCGGCCCTGGGGGAGCGGTTTCGGGCAGTAGACCAAGTTCTCAGGCAGAACCTAGCCCGGGTATTGCAAGCCTTCCGCGACCAGCAGGTGGGCTCCCATCACTTTGCCGGCGTATCGGGCTACGGCCACGACGACCAGGGGCGGGAGGTTTTGGACCGAGTGTTTGCCCAGATCATGGGCTGCGAGGCGGCACTGGTGCGGCTGCAGATGGTCTCCGGCACCCACGCCATTGCCTGTGCTTTGTTTGGGGTGCTGCGCCCAGGGGATGAGCTGTTGGCCATCACTGGCCCCCCCTACGACACTCTGGAGGAGGTCATTGGGATAAGGGGGTCCGGCCGGGGATCCTTGCGGGAGTTCGGTGTTACCTATCGCCAGTTGGATCTGCGAGAAGGAGATGTCGATTGGCAGGCCTTGAAAACCGCCCTCAAGCCGCAAACACGCTTGGTTTACATCCAGCGCTCCTGTGGCTATGCCTGGCGACCCAGCTTCTCCATTGCCCAGATTGCCGAGATGATCCAGATGGTCAAGGCGCAAAACCCCGAAGTGGTGGTCTTGGTGGACAATTGCTACGGCGAGTTTGTGGAAACCCAAGAGCCCACCCACGTAGGCGCAGATTTGATTGCTGGATCTCTAATCAAAAACCCAGGTGGCACCCTGGCTCCAGCAGGAGGCTATGTGGCAGGGCGAGCCGAACTGGTGGAGAAAGCTGCCTGCCGGCTGACGGCACCAGGGATCGGCTCGGAAGGAGGAGCAACTTTCGATCTCAACCGCCTGCTGTTCCAAGGGCTGTTCTTAGCTCCGCAAATGGTGGCCGAGGCCGTCAAGATTGCTCACCTGGCCGCCCAGGTGTTCCATGACTTAGGCTATCCCGTCTCTCCGCTGCCCCAAGCACCCCGCACTGACATCATTCAGGCCATTCAACTGGGATCCCCACAGAAGCTGCAGGCCTTTTGCCGCGCCATCCAAAGCAGCTCCCCGGTAGATTCCTATCTCACCCCAATTCCAGAGGTGATGCCCGGCTACGCCGATCCAGTGGTGATGGCGGCGGGCACGTTTGTGGCCGGCAGCAGCGCGGAGCTCTCCGCCGATGGACCGCTGCGGGAGCCCTACATTGTCTATTTACAAGGAGGAACCCATCTCAGCCACGGGCGGCTGGCCCTAGAGGCTGTCTTGCAAGCTTGGGAGGAGCTGTGATGGCCGTCCTTGTCCCCCTGCTGGGGGGTAGAATTGAAATCCAGAGCCTCGATGGGGAAGTTGCCTCCTATTGCTCCACTGTTCCGCCGTTGGGGAGCCTGGCTAGCCTTTAGTTGGGTGGCCCTGACAGGTGGCTGCTAGCTATTAGACCTAGGGAGAGCCCCGCTGGCATCTGTCCTAGGAAGAGACAGCCAGACCCTAAGGGGAGTCCTCACAGCGGAGGACAAGGTTAGTCGCGCCTATGGCAGCTACTGGGATGGGATCCCTGTTGTGGCCAAGGCTGGGCAAATCCTGATTGCCGCCTTGGAGAGTGAAGAGTTTGACCCCTATCTGGAGCTGGTGGACGAGCAGGGACGGGTGATCGGCTTTGATGATGACTCGGGCCTAGATGTCAACGCCCTCTTGGCAGTGCGGCTGCCGCAGGAAGGCACCTACACCCTGCGGGCCACTAGCTTTGAGCCGGCTGCCAGCGGCTCCTACCGGCTGACTTATACCCTCACCCAGGGCAATTGGCAGCAAACCCTATCGGGCCGTCTCCAGGAAGGATCCCTTCAGCACCCGGAAGATGGCAGTTGGATGGAGGAATACCCTATCACTGCTCGCCCTGGCCAAATCCTGGTCGCCTCCTTGACCAGCTCTGACTTCGATGCCTTCTTGCAACTGTTAGATCCGGAGGGGAAGGTGATGGCTTGGGATGACGACCAGGGTGGCGGCACCGATGCCCTGGTGATTGCCTTTTTGCCTCGCAGCGGCACGTACACCCTCCGAGCCAACACCTACAAGCCAAGACAGGAGGGGGCCTATGTATTGCAGTACTCCTTGCACTAGCCTCCCAGCCTGCTAAGCTTCTCCTGCTCCCTTTCTTCTTGCTAGTGTTTCGCAGCTGAAGGGAAAGGCAGATCCCAGGCTAGACTTAGTTTAGAATATCTTCAGGATTTAGCTTTAGCAATCCGGAGACGCCGATCCCAGCTTTCTTGATCCGGGCTGAGGATGGCAAAAGCCTGTTCCAAAGTTAATCGTCTGTAACGGAGGAGGTTCCTATGGCCATTTCCATGGGTCTTCCCAGCCCGCTGCCGCAGCAAGAAACTTCTCCGGAGCAAGGCAACGGCCTCAATTTGGCTCCTCGGCCTGCCAGTGCTGATCTACCGGCTGCTCAGGAGGGGGGAGAGAGGATCGGCCCGCCAGTGTTTCCCAGCCCTGTGAAGTTCAGCGAGATTGAGATCGACCAGCGACCAGTAGGGGCCTCCACCCTAAAGGTGGTGGATTACTTTGCGGATGGACGTCCAGTTGCGGCTGCCACGCTAAAAGTGGTCGATACCTGGGGCGAAGGGCGCCCAATAGTTGCCTCTGGCCTCAAATTCGTCCATGACCCCGCCCTCAACCGCCCGGTGATGGCAGGTGGTCTGAAGGTTGCCAAAACTTTTCTTGGCAACCGACCCATTGAAGCTAGCCCTCACAAAGGATCCACGGGCGAGCCTGTGTGAGGCCAGACTGCGGCGGCAAGGATGGAGATCCTGGCAACCTTAGTGGCCTTGCTGGCCGCCTTGGGGGCAGGGGCAGGCTATTGGGCAGAGCAGGCAGCGCGCCAAATGCTCCTAACCCAGCTGGATAAAGCAGAGGTTTTGGAGGTACGCATCCAGAGCCAGCCTAACTACCGCCTACTCAATGGCCAGGCGGAGCGCCTTCTGGTTGCCGGGCGGGGGCTGTACCGGGCACCCTTTCCGCGCCTGGAGCTTCTGGAGCTGGAAACCGACCCAGTCGCTATCGACCCTGCTTTTTTCCAAGGAGCTCCTTTGCGGCTGAGACAGCCCCTGCAAGCAGCATTTCAGGTCGTGGTTCGTCAGGAGGACCTCAATGCTGCTCTCAACTCGCCTGAGGTGCTCAGGCAGTTTCAGCGGATCCAGGCAGATCTGCCCTTGGGGGGGGGCGGGAACAAACCCCGCTATTTTGAACTGCGCCAGCCGCGCGCCAAGTTTTTGGAGCCTGACCGCCTCCAACTTGCCGCTCTCTTGGTGGAGAAAGACGGCAGCAGGGAGCAGGCAGTTGAGGTAGTGTTCAACGCCGGGATCCAAGTGGAAGAGGGACGCAGGTTGCGGCTTCAGGAGCCAGAGTTTGCCATCGGCTCGGTGCGGGTTCCTGACGAGATCACCCAGGCGTTCTTGGGAGGACTCAGCAAGGTGTTTGACCTGCAAGAGCTGGAAGAGCTGGGGATCCAGGTGCGGGTACTGAAGCTGAAGATAGCCGCTGACCAAATGCAGGTCATTGGGTTTGTGCGGGTTGAGAGCTTGGAGGCGCTGACGGGATCCTAGCGGGGATCCCTGGCCAGAGGGGTTTGCTCTTGTAGGGGCAAAAAGCCCAAGGGTCCTCGGTGGAGGCATCTGAGCACTGAGGCTAGACAATCCAGGCTTGGTGAGAACACCCCCAGAAGGGAAAACATTGACCAATGCCTATCCCCCAGGCTTGGGGCGTGTCTACCCGCCGAGATGGGCTGATGGCCTCGGTTCCTGCCAGGCTTGCGGGGCTCTTGCTGCTACGGCCTTGTCAGACTGCAGCAGCGGAAGGCGGCTCCTCGTTTTCTGATGGGGAAGCCTGGGAGCAGCCTAGAACCTAAACCTGCCTTGGCAAATTCGGTTTCTTTTCGGGTATACTTTCGCTATACTCGTCTCATCCGTCAGATTTCGAGTTCCTTGCTCTGGAAATGACCTGGCGCGCTACCTTTTTTGGCTACTTTACCTTTCCCTGGCGGCAACCAGGGCGGAAGGGTGGCGCGTAAACTCAGAAGCTAAGTTTACTCGAGTCCGTCCTGAAGCCCTGGGCCTAGAGCCAGGGCTTTTTTGATGGCTCGGTGGTTGAATCCCTCACTTGCATTGCAGCAATAAGGACGACGGTGCTATGCCCCCCCAAACCGACAACTGCAACATTCAAGAAGTAACTCCCTTGATTACCCCTGCTGCTGTCAAAGCCAAGCTGCCCCTCACGGAAAGGGCCGCCCAGGTGGTGCTCTCCACACGGCAGGCCATCCGCGACATCATCCACGGACGGGATCTCCATCGCTTGGTGGTAATTGTTGGACCCTGCTCCATCCACGATCCGGAAGCGGCGCTAGAGTACGCCCACCGCCTCAAGCGGGTGGCCGACCGAACCCGCGAGCACCTGGTGATTGTGATGCGCACCTATTTTGAGAAGCCCCGCACCACGGTGGGCTGGAAGGGCCTCATTAACGATCCCCACCTGGATGGCTCCTGCGATATCGCCACCGGCTTGCAACTGGCCCGTTCCATCCTGCTGCAGATCAACGAGCTGGGCTTGCCCTGCGCCACAGAGATGCTGGATCCAGTGACTCCTCAGTACACAGCTGATCTGGTGAGCTGGGCGGCCATCGGCGCTAGAACCATTGAAAGCCAGACCCACCGGGAAATGGCCAGCGGCCTCTCCATGCCCGTGGGCTTCAAGAACGGCACTGACGGGCGGCTGGAGATTGCCCTCAACGCTATCGTGTCCGCTAGCCACCCCCACAGTTTTCTGGGCATTGGCCAAGACGGCATGACGGCTTTGGTAAAAACCACCGGCAACCCCGACCGGCATATCGTGTTGCGGGGGGGCGGCGGCAAGACCAACTACGGGCCGGAAGATGTGGCGCGGGCGGCTTTGCTAATGAAGGATCAAGGGATCCCGCGCTCAGTGATGGTGGATTGCTCTCACGACAACTCCCACAAAGACTACCGCCGGCAGGGATCCGTCTGTCGAGCAGTGCTGCGGCAATACCAGGAAGGGCAGCGGGCTTTGATGGGACTCATGCTCGAGAGCAACCTCAAGCCGGGCAAGCAAACTTGGCAGAAGGGGGTACCGCTCCAGTACGGCGTCTCCATCACTGACGGCTGCATCGGCTGGGAGGAGACGGAGGAGCTCCTGGAGGAAATGGCGGCAACTGTGGCAGGAAAGACCTTGGCCCTAAGCCACTAAATGCCCCAGCCTTGTCCAGGGCTGTCTAAGCAGGGAGAGGGGCAACGCTAAGATCCAATTGTCCCTCTTCCCAAGCCCCTGGCGGAGAAGGGGCAGAGAAACTGTTCTTGACAAAACTTTTTTGCGCTTTTCTCGAACCTGTGGTTACCCTCCAACTGGCTTCCCCTACCTCTGCGGCCTGGATCGACCAGGCCATTCGTCACTTCGACCTCGTCTTGTTAGACCACGCCAACTGCGAGAAAAAAGCGGCGGGTAACGCCCTCAGTCTCCTCTTCCGCTACCCAGCCAACGGGCAGCTGGTGGAAGCTCTGTCGCCGCTGGCGCGGGAGGAGCTGCAGCATTTTGAGCGAGTCCATCGCCATCTGCAGCGGCTGGGGATCCTGCTTAGGCCTTTGCCAGCGGCTCCCTACGCCAGCCGCCTCAACCAGCACCTGCGCCGCCATGAGCCAGAGCATCTTCTGGATGCACTGCTAGTGGCCGCCATTATCGAAGCTCGCAGCCAAGAACGCCTGGGCCTGCTGGGAATTCACCTCCCCGATCCCGAGTTGCGGCAGTTTTACCTCTGGCTGGCAGCGGCTGAAGAACGGCACTGGCAGTTGTATCTGGATCTGGCACTGGCGCAGTTCCCTGCCGACCAGGTGCAGGAGCGTCTGGACACCCTGCTGCAAGTAGAAGCCGAGATCCTCTCTACCCTCCACCCCGAGCCTCGTGTCCACAGCTAGATCCAGTTCCAAGCAACACGGCAGCAGCTGGCCAGTTACAGCGGTGCTGCTGGTGCCGCAGCTTGGAAGCTAGCACCCTAGAGGACAGCCACATTGACCTGGAGTGGCTTATCTGGCCCACGGTGCCCGGCGGCATTGGCTGCGTCAGTTTACAGAGCCGATCACTGCTGGGGTATTTGCGGGTGAGTCACCCTTGGTTTGAGGTGAGCAAGCCGACGCGCCAGTTGATCCAAGATCCCGCCCTCTGGGTGGCAGCCAGTTTAGCCTGGGTGAGGGGAATCGGCAACAGTTGGAAGTTGGTACTCCAGAGGCTGCCTAAACTAGAATGAATGCAACCTCCACCCTCAGGATCCTGCCAGCAGTAAGATAAGACGAGGATCTCAACTAGCCAGCACCCCTTTCTGCAGGGAGGGGGATGGAAAGCCAGGTCGGCTCCTGCCTGGGTCATGCTGTTTAAATACACCCACCCCTTGCTGTTGTCCCTCCAGGGAGCCGCTGTGCAAATGAGACCCACATAATTCACAACGATTTTCAGGGCATTTTAGGATCCCCAATATTTGTACTACAGCCCTACAGATTGCCACCATCTATCACAGCAACAGGGTTTAATCCCAAGCGCCTGCATGCAGCTCCAGAACATTGACAGTACTGGGCAGGCGTTCTGAGAGAGATCTCCCATGAACCGAGGGTTTCTGGCTCTTTTCTAGTGCCCTCGGCAAGTCTATTGGTCTACAGTCGCTTTGAGCAAGATCTAGAGCCTTCGCTGCTGCGCCTCGACTCAGTCTTTTTCCCAAAAAAGGTGAGAAGATATGGCTTTTTTTAGCGATGCTTACTCGGTTCAAAAAGAGCATCGAACCAGAGGATAAATCTTGCTTGTAGAGACAACTAAATCTGATTGTTCATGCGCAGTAGAAACAAGACATACAAGCCCAATATGAACAAAACACACCAGTTTCCTAGGCTTCTGTAGGTTTGGACAATTTGGCTTTCGCTCCAACCCAACTCATAAACCAGGCGGTTCATATCCCCAGCAGCATCTCCTTGGCCGCCTAGTAGGGATCCCCAAGGAATTGGGGCTAACCCTTGCTGAATAAGATGCCACTGCCAAAAGCTTTTCCAGAGGCTGCTGGCCGCGATCCCCAGCACGACAAATCGCCAAAAATCCCATCTCCAGCGATCTGGCAAGGGAAAATAAAAGCTGGCCATCAGAAAGGTGCTGAGATAAAATTCTCCTCCAACGCCGCTAAAGACAAACAACATCTCCCGGGTGCGATTGGGCATCAGCCAGGTCATGTAAAACTGCAATAGAGCAAGAAAGATGGCCAGCACCTGCAGCCACCCAATCCGCTCCTTGCGGGCTGACCAGAAGAGTAGAATCAGTAAAAAGAGGATTCCAAAATACACAAAGGGATCCCTCTGCGAGCTAACGCTTGTCCAGCCAATGGGCAGAGGCAAAGCCCGATACCCGCTCCACCAGGCGACGGTGGCATGGCCAAATTCGTGGATCCAAATGTGAAGAGGCAAATGCAACAACTGCAACAAGCGGATGTTGTTTACCATCAGGGCCACTGCAAACGCAGCCGGGTAAGCCCAAGCGTTGACTGCCCAGTTATCGAAGGAAAACCGATCCCAACGCTGCTGGGAGCCTATTCTTAGTCTGCGCCGCCAGAGCAATTGGGAGCCAAGGAAAGCGCAAATTTCCACTTGTTCCAGCCGTGGGATCCGCAGCTGCTTCAGCATTAGAAAAAGCCGGGCGGTTACAACTTGGGGGGAGGGTTGTCCGGGAAGGGATCCCAGCAAGTAGATGTGCAGGGTGTTATCCGCAAAGCGAACTTGGGCAGGCCACTTTTGCCGCAGCAGCTCCAAGCGGACAACCTGCACAATCGCTTGACTATTACCGGCGCGGGCCAGAGAGAGGGGATCAGGTGGGCCTGTCATTCATTACTTGGCGAAATCTCAGGGGAAGGATCCCCACTATCCTCAGCTAGCTCCGCCGGCAGCAGCAAGAGGGCGCTCCCTTCAGGTCGCCTTGGGGGGAGGTTGGTATAGTTGAGGGCAGCAGGTAGGCAGAGTGGGTGGAGGATATGCCTGACTTGGACAAGCAGGGGATAAATCCCAGGCCGTCTAGGCAGAGCTCCCTTTGGGGAGCAATGCTGCTGTGGGGCCTAGCCGGAGCGGGTCTATTTTCCCCCTTGCCCGTTCAAGCCCAACTGACTACCGTTACCGGTCTGTCTCGCATTGACCGCTGGCACTACGACCCGCAGCGGGGATGGCTGGAGGTCAACACCCAAGGAGAGGTGCGGCCTTTTCTGTTTGTGCTGCAAAACCCTCCTAGGGTGGTTTTGGATTTTCCCAACACCCTTTTTGGACGCGAGCCCCAAAGCCAGGCCTTTCCAGGGCGAGTTACCTCGCTGGAGATCAAACAGCTCACCCCGACCATCACTCGCTTTGTCCTCCACCTCCAGCCAGACCAGCCCCTTAGCCTTGACCAACTGCAACTCCTTACCGCCGGCCCTTCCCGCTGGGCTGTTCAGTTCCTCCAACCTGAGCAACCCTCGCCCGCTGCCTCGCTATTTCCTCCTTCCCCTGCTTCCCAAGAGCCCACCGCCTCGTCCCTGCCCCCATCCTCAGGGCCGCCCTCCCGCCCTGAAGCCAGCCCACTCCCTCCTCCTGCAAGCTCCCGTTCCAGCCATCAGATCTTGGCCATCTCTCCCCAGGCGGAGGGCTTTTTCATTCGCACCCAGGGCAACCCTTCCACCACGGTGCGGCGCCTCTTCGATCCAAATCGGGTGGTTGTGGATTTTCTCAACACCACCCTTAGTCCTGCCCTCACCCAGCGGGTCTATCCTGTCAACCGCTTGGGGGTTTTGCGGCTGCGTGTTGGGCAGTTCGAGCCTACGACCGCCCGCGTGGTGTTGGATGTGGATCCTTCCAGTGGGGATTGGGAGGCCCGCTACGACCCACAGCAGGGAGGAATCTGGATCCAGCCTGCTGGGGGTGCTGCCCAGGCCAGCCTTTTGCCTGATATCAGCCTAACTGATTCCCAAGGGCCGCTGGCCACCTTGCGCTCTGTGGAACTGCGGGGAAATCAGCTCATCATCAGCGCCGATGGGTTTATGTTCTACCGGGCTGGCTGGGATCCCGAAAGCGGCAGCTACCGCATCAACGTGGCACCGGCGCGCCTGCCCGAGTCCTTGCCGGATCCCGGCTTGCCGGTCGGGGGACCGGTGCAGCGGATCCGCCTTGTGCAGGAAGATGCCCGCACGGTCAGCATTCTGGTGCAGCCCGCCGAGGACTTCAATGTCTTTGAGCCCAATCCCGGCCAAGGATCCCGCCGCATCACTTTGGAGTTGCGTCCTCTAGGCGCTCCTTTTCCCACATCCCAGCCGCAGCCGCCTGCCCAGGCTTCCCGTCCTCGCCAAAGCCGGCCGGTTATTGCCCTTGATCCAGGCCACGGGGGACGGGATCCCGGTGCTGTTGGGGTAGATGGGATCTTGGAGAAGGACATTGTGCTCCTTGTTGCCCACCAGGTCCGACACCTGCTGCAGGAGCGGGGCTATGAGGTGGTGATGACCCGCACCGACGACCGTGAGGTGTTGCTGCGGCCGCGGGTGGATATAGCCGTGCAGGCCAACGCCACGCTGTTGGTGAGCATCCACGCCAACGCTCTGGATCGCTCCAGCGTCCACGGCATCGAGACCTACTACCTACGGCCGGATAGCGCCGAGCTAGCAGCAATCTTGCACCGCAGCCTGGTGCGAGCTACTGGCGCTGCGGATCGGGGGGTGCGACGGGCCCGCTTTTTCATGGTGCGGGAAACGCCCGTGGGCATGCCCTCGGTGCTGCTGGAGCTGGGGTATGTTACCAGCCCCACGGAAGGGCGAAAGTTGGCCACCCCCGAATACCAGGCCATTTTGGCGCGGGCCATTGCCGAGGGCATCGAGACCTTCTTGCGCAACCGCTAGAGCGTGCCACCCGTCTCAAGGCAGGGTAGGATACAGCAGCTTAGGCCAAGGTAGTGAGGGAGGAAGGAGCATGCGTTGGGGGTGGACAAGAGAGCCAGATCCCAGTTGGCCAATTGGGGTGTTTGACAGTGGCCTGGGGGGGCTCACCGTCTGGCGGGCCCTGCGGCGGCAATTGCCCCAAGAGCGCCTTGTCTATTTTGCCGATACGGCGCGGCTGCCCTATGGGGATCGCTCGCCTGAGGAGATCTTGACCTTCGTGCGCCAGATCCTGCGCTGGATGCAGGCGCAGCCGGTGAAAGTCGTGGTGATGGCCTGCAACACCAGCTCGGCGCTGGCCCTAGAGCAAGTGCAGCAGGAGTTTGCCCTACCCATCCTTGGCCTCATCCTGCCCGGCGCCCAGGCGGCCTTGGCCCAAGGATCCCGCATTGGGGTCATTGCCACGGCGGCTACGGTTAAAAGCCGCGCCTACTCCAAGGCCATCCGTGAGTACAGCGCCCTGGATCCCAAGCGCTTTCCCCAGCCTGTCCACTGCTGGGAGCAGGCCTGCCCGGCGTTTGTTCCCCTCATCGAAGCCGGTCAGTTGAACAGCCTCGAGCTGCAGCAGGCCGCCAAACGCTACTTACAGCCGCTTCTACGGCAGGGGATCGACACCCTTGTCTACGGCTGCACCCACTATCCTCTCCTTGATCCCCTGCTGAAGTCTCTGCTGCCCCCTTCGGTCAAGCGGGTGGATCCCAGCGTGGCCCTGGTGCGCTCGCTAGCCCGTGAACTCAGCCTCTGGGGTCTCCGCCGGCCCCCAACAGCCCCCCATGACGAACCGCACCGCTTCTATGTCAGCGGGGATCCAGAGCGCTTTGCCCAGTTGGCCACCCCTTGGCTGGGCTTTCGACCTCAGGTGGAACAGGTAGAGTTGCCAGCCCTAGACGTCAACAACTTCCGCCGAACCTAGACAAGAACAGCCATCTGCTCGAGAACGCCGGCGGAATAGGCCTATCTCCCTTCGCGCCAGCGGTGAACCTCAGCCCAAACACGGGTAGGCAAGCCCCAAATGTAGATAAAGCCTTCGGCAGCGCGATGGTCGAATTGATCCCCTTCCCCGTAGGTGGCCAGCTCTGGGTTGTAGAGGGAGTAAGGGGAACGGCGGCCCACGCAGACCGCTTGGCCCTTGTGCAGACGCATCCGCACGACGCCGGTGACGCTTTTCTGGGTGGTGCGGACAAAGGCGTCAAGAGCCTCCCGCAGCGGCGAATACCAAAGGCCGTTGTAGATCAACTGGCTGTAGGTGGTCTCGATGCCGTACTTGTAGTGGAGGACCTCGCGGGGAAGGGTGAGGCTTTCCAGCTCGCGGTGGGCTTGAATGAGCACAGTTAGAGCGGGGCACTCGTAGATCTCGCGCGACTTAATCCCCACCAGCCGATCCTCAATCATGTCGATGCGGCCCACGCCGTGGCTGCCGGCCAAGGCATTGAGCCGCTCAAAGAGGACTCGGGGGCCAAGGCGCTGCCCATCCAGCTCCACTGGGATCCCCTCTTCAAAGGCAATCTCCACATAGGCGGGTTCGTCGGGGGTTTGAGAAAGAGGCCGGGTGAGGGCATACACTTCCTCCGGCGGCTCTTGGTCGGCGTCCTCCAGGATCCCGGCTTCGACGCTGCGGCCTAGAATGTTGAGGTCGATGCTGTAGGGGCTGGACTTCTGCACCGGCATGGGGATCCCGTAGCGCTCCCCATAGGCAATGGTCTCCTCGCGGGTCATGCCCCACTCGCGCGCTGGGGCCAGCACCTTTAGCCTAGGGTTTAGGGCGGCAATGGCCAGGTCGAAGCGCACTTGGTCGTTGCCTTTGCCGGTGCAGCCGTGGGCCACCGCGTCGGCACCCACTTCCTCTGCCACCTCCACCAGGAGCTTGGCAATCAGGGGTCGGGCTAGGGCAGTGGAGAGAGGGTAGCGCTGTTCGTAGAGGGCGTTGGCCTGGAGGGCGGGGAAGGCATAGTCGGTAATTAGGGTCTGGACAGCCTCCCGCACCACCGATTGCTCTGCCCCTGCCCTGAGGGCCTTGGCCTGGATGGCCTCCAGCTCTGCTCCTTGCCCCAGATCCACCGCCAGGGTAACCACCGATTCCACCCCCCACTCGTGTTTGAGGTAGGGGATACAGACGGAGGTGTCAACGCCACCGGAGTAGGCCAAAACCACCTTCTTTGCCCGTCCCATGGTGCTGTGGGTCCCTGTTGGAGACAAGTTGCTAGCCCATTATGTCCTGTAGCTTGCCCAGTCTGACCCCTGGGGGCAGCTTGTCGAGTATTCTCCTCATAGGCTTGGGATCGCTGTCTAAGCAGGTGTTGGCGCAGCGTGGGGGGTGGGGCTCAAGTGAGCAAGGCCAGCAGAGGGATCCGAGCAGCGCAGCGGAGACTTAGCCAGAAACGAGCTCTGGGACTGGGGATCCTGTCGCTGCTGAGCTTTGTGGCCGGGGCAGGGTTTGCCGCCCTCTCCCAGCCGGAAGGGGGATCCCCGCCAGAGCTGCCCCGTTTTACCGCCCATGGCTGGCCGCTACTGGATCCCCTGCCGCAGCCGGAGGAGATCTGGGAGTGCGAGCTGGTGGTGGTGGGCGGATCTCTGGGGGGCGTGGCAGCGGCAGGCCAAGCCATGCGGGGGGGCGTGCAAACCTGCCTCATCGAGCTCACTCCCTGGCTAGGGGGGCAGATCACTTCCCAAGGGGTATCGGCCCTCGATGAGTCCCTCCTCATGCGGCAGCGGGGCAATTTTTCCCGCCACTGGCTGGAGTTTAAGGCCCTCATTGAGAGCCAGCCGGTGCATCTCCCGTCCTGGACAGGGATCCCACCCGGCACCCGCGTGGCCGAGATCAACAGTTGCTGGATAGGGAGCTTGTGTTTTCCGCCCCAGGCAGGTCTGCAGGCGGTGGATACCTGGCTGCGGCAGGCAGCTCAGCATGCTCCCCAGAGTCGCTGGGCCACCCAGACGGCTTTTAAGGGGGCCACCTTCAGCGCCGACGGCTCCCGGATTGAGAGCATTTATGCTGTGCAGCGACAACCACGGGATCCCAACTTCGTGCCGCCAGGACGGCTGTGGCGCGAATTGGTGAGCTGGTATAGCTGGCAGGAGACGGAAGTGTTTGCCAAACGGGTGCTACGGCTACAGGCACCGCCGGGCCGTCCCTTCTTCGTCATCGACGCCACCGATACCGGCGAGCTGGTGGGCTGGGCTGGCATCCCCTACCGACTGGGCTCGGAAGGGCGAGATCTAACCGGAGAGCCCAATGCCGCCCCGGCCAGCAACCCGGAGTGTACCCAGGCCTTTACCTTTCCCTTTGTGCTGGCCATCCGCGACGATGGCGGCCGCTCCCGCGCCGAGCTGGCCCAGCTGCAGCCGGGCTACTCCCGCGCCGAACACCGCCGCCAGTTTGACCTGGAGGGCTTTCCCACCTTCAGCGGTCGGAGCTTTTTCAACTATCGCCGCCTCGTCAGCAAGGGCCGCACGGATCCCTTCTACGGCACCCCGCTCCCCGGAGATCTGACCCTGGTGAACTGGAACCGCGGCAACGACTGGGGGCTGATGAACCCGCCCCTGATCCTGACCGAAGAGCGGCTGGTGGCCTCGGGGCAGCGCCACAACTGGCTGGGGGGGCTGGACGTCTCCGCCCTCAAAGATGGAGAAAACCACGCCCTGCTGTTTGCCGAGTGGCTGATGGAAACCCAATCCCGGCCCGGCTATCCCCTCTCCCTGGTGTTTGCCGAAGACTCCTTGCTGGGCACCCGCTCTGGCCTCAGCCTCTACCCCTACATCCGAGAGGGGCGGCGCATCCTGGGGAGAGCTGCCTACGGCCAGGCGGAGTTCATGATGCTGGAGCAGGACATCCGGGTTGGCGCCAGCGGAGGGCGGGATTTCAGACCCACCGTTGTCGGGATCACCCACTACGCCATCGACATGCACGGCTGTCGCTACCGCAACTGGGAGCCCTCCCGGTCGGCCAGCTCCGCGCCGGTCAGCGAGTTTTCCGTTCGCCCCATTCTCATTCCCTTGGAAGCTTTGATCCCGCAGAAGGTGGATAACCTGCTTATCGGCGGCAAGGGAATCGCCGTCAGCCACATTGTTAACGCCGCTACCCGCACCCACTACGGGGAGTGGACCATCGGCTCGGCAGCTGGGCTCATCGTGGCCTGGTTGCGCAGCCAGGATCCCAGCTTGACCCCGGCCCAAATCGTGCCGCAGGGCAAGATGGCCGATTTGCAGCGCTACCTGATCTCTCGCGGACAGCGACTGCACTGGTAGGCCGCTGCTGCCGTCTTACCCCTCTGCGCTGGAAGGCACCCTTCCGCCATAGCGCCGCTGCCGCCACCACACCAGCAGGGGGCTGGCGATAAAGATGCTGGAATAGACCCCCAAGCTAAAGCCGATGAGCAAAGCAATCGCAAACCCCTTCAACGTAGCCCCGCCAAAAATGGCAATGGTCACCAGGGGCAGCATCGTCGTCAGGGTGGTGTTTAGGGAGCGGGCAAAAGTTTGGTTTAAAGACAGGTTCACCACCTCGGCAAAGCTGACCCGGCGGCTGACTAGACGCAGGTTCTCCCGGATGCGGTCGTAGATGACCACCGTGTCGTTGACGGAAAAGCCGATGATGGTTAGCAGCGCCACCACAAACAGGCTGTCCGCCTCCATGCCCACCGTCAGGCCCAAAAGGGCAAACAGCCCTGTGGTCAACACCACATCGTGCAGCAAGGCCACAATGGCAAACACTGCGTAATCCCACTGAAAGCGCAGGGCCAGATACACCACAATGAGCCCCAAGGAGATGAGCACTGCCACGAGGCCGGAGCGCAAGAGCAAACGCCCCACCGTCGGGCCCACCGTCTCCACCAGCCTGCGCTCAAAGGATCCCACCTGCTGCCGCAGCGTGTCTTCCACGGCCAGGCGCTCTTGCTCCGTCAAAGGGGGCATGCGGATCAGGGCTTCCTGGCCCGTCTGGGTGTCCAGTTGGATGATGCTGGTTCCCAAACCATGTTCCTGCAGCGCCCGCCGCAGCTCGTCGGTGGTGACAGGCCGCTCAAAACGCAGATCCAGCAAGGTGCCGCCGGCAAAATCCAGCCCCAGCCGCAGGGGGGTTCCTAGAGAGGCCAGAGAAAAAGCCATGCTGGCCAGCCCCACCAGCAAGACCGCCAAGGAAAGGGTAAACCAGAGCTTGCTGCGCCCGACGATGTCGAAGCGGTAGTCGAGCAACCGCGAGGATCCGCCTGCTGGCTCTTGCGCGGTCATGGTTGGGCCGCCTCCATGCGAACGCCGTAGAGTTCAGGTTTGCGCAGGGCAGGGATCCCCATTGCCGCCAACAGCAGGGTGCGGGTGCAGGTAATGGCCGTAAAGAAGCTTACCGAAACGCCAATAGCCAGGGTTACGGCGAAACCTTTCACCAGCCCCATCCCCAACCAAAAGAGCACGCCACAGACCAAAAGGGTGGTGAGGTTGCTGTCGAGAATGCTGCTAAAGGCGCGGCTAAACCCTTCCGAGATGGACTTGTAGATGGACTTGCCCGCCCGCAGCTCCTCTTTGATGCGCTCAAAGATTAGCACATTGGCGTCCACCGCCATGCCAATGCTGAGAATGAAGCCAGCGGCTCCTGGCAGGGTCATGGTCACCCCCAGCAGTTGGAACAAAGCAAACGTACAGAGGGCATAGATGAGGAGAGCGATGTCGGCAATGAGTCCCGGCAGGCGGTAGTAGGCCACCATGAACACAAACACCAGCACCAGGCCGCCGATACCGGCATAGAGGCTGCGGCGCACACTTTCTTCTCCTAGGGTGGCCCCGACGGTGCGGTTTTCAATCACCTGAATTGGAACCGGCAGCGCCCCCGCTTTGAGCTTTATCGCTAGGTCGGTGGCAGTTTCCACCGTGAAATTGCCTGTGATCACCGCCGTTCCGCCGGTAATGCCAGTGCGGGCAAACTCCGGCCCCACGATCGGGGCGCTGATGAGCACCTCGTCCAGAAAAATCCCCAAGGGGCGACCCGTGCCAGCCAGCTCTCGGGTGACCTGGGCAAACTTCTCAGCCCCCTCCGGCTTAAACTCTAGCAGCACTTCCCAGCTCTGGGAGCCGCGGCGAGGGGCCTGGGGATAGGCGTTGCGCAGCAGATCCCCGGTGAGGCCGATCCCTTCAAACAAGGCTTCGGGGTTCTCTCCGGCTGTTACCTCCCCCTGTTCGTTGCGGGGCAGGGCGCTAACCGGAACTAGGCCCTTGCGAAATTCCAACTGGGCTGTGTCGCCCAAAAGAGCAACCGCCCGATCCGGATCCGCCACTCCCGGCAGTTGCACGAATAGACGATCCCGGCCACTGATTTGAATCAAAGGCTCAGTCACCCCCAGGCCGTTGATCCGCTGCTGGATAACAGCCTCCACTCCCTGCATCACTTTGGGAGTAATCTCAGGCACCTCCTGCGTCGGCAGAGCTTGCAGGGTAAGCTGCGTCCCGCCTTTGAGGTCAAGGCCGAGGCGAACTTCTCGGCTAAAGCCCAAGTAGGTGAGAGCCACTACCACTGCTAGGATAAAGACTAGGCCTCGCAGGAGGGCAAGCCGATTGAGCCACGAAGCTAGGGATCTAGCCATACTGCCTAGTTAAGCGAGGAACACAGCCGCACTGGTTGGCAGCCCTAGAGTTTTGTAACGCTTTGAACTTCTCGATTTTACCCCAGACGGACTTAGTTGACGCTAGAAGCTGTTGCCAGGGGCAGGCAGTGTCCCAGATCTGCAAGGGAGGAGAAGTGAAGGTGAATTGGCGACGAACTTGCCCAGTGGCGGCGTTGCTTTCTATGCTCACCTTCTGCGGATCCCCTGCCTGGGCGGGAGAGTACTTCACGGAAGAGGTGACTCGCCCCAGCGTAGAAGTTATCCATGGCTGGCGAGAGGTGGTGTCCGGCACTCGGGTTACTATCACCAACACCAGTCCGGGCTCCTTTCGGGTGCCCCTGGAAATTGAGCTGGCGGATCGGGCTAGCTGTGATCGGGCTGACCTGGTGCTGACCAACAAGAGCACCTTGCCGCTGGGATCTTTTCGAGATTGCATCCTTAACCTCTTTCCCTATCTGGACAAGTTCATCAACCAGGAGGTTGCCAGCATCCGGGTTACCCTAAAAGGGCCAAACCCCCTCCTGGAGATCCCTCTGAGCGAAGCGGATCGGCTGATCCTGGCCCAGGTGGCCAACCAATCGCGGGAAGCCTTTGTCTTCTTTCAGCAGGAGCTGGCCCGCGTTTTGGAGCTCTTGAAGCAGCAAGGCGCCACCCCCCAACCCTCTGCCCCTGCAAGCCCAACGCCTGCGGCATCCGGACCCAACCCGGGCGAGTTGGTGATTGTGGGATCAATCCGCGAAGAGCGGGTAGGGGCTGGCAGTCGCCTGAGTGTGGAGGCCATCAACCGCAGCAACCGCACCGTCCTCAACGCCCGCGCCCGTTTTACCTTCTACCGTGGCGGAGAAGTCGTCGATACGCGCGTGGCCGCCTTTGAGCCCAGCAATGTACCTCCTGGCCAGAAAGCTTCTGCCAGCGTGCTGAAAACGGACGCCAACTGGGATCGGGTTACTGTTACCTTCCAGTGGCAGTAAAGCTCCCTCAGGGAGCCAGGGCGTTGCCCCGCAGCAAGCTGCCCAGAGTTTTAACGGTAATCTTGAACTGCACCCAGGGGCTCATCGGCACCACTGTCTTATAGAGGTAGCTGGCAAAGGTTAGCCGCTGGACATCCCGGTCGGCGCACATCTCGACAAAAGCTTCGCGGGTGGCGTTGGAGCGGTAGAACACCCGCTGCAGAATGTCCAAGACTTTGTAGGTCAGGCCGTACTGGCGATCCCAGCGCTGGAGATAGAGCTTGAGATCCTCTTCTGTGGGGATACGCTTCCCGCCGTTGGAAGTTTCAACAATAGCCTCGGCGCACATGCGGCCCGACTTGGCAGCAAAGTAAATCCCTTCGCCGCTTGCCTTGGTTACGTATCCTGCTGCGTCTCCTACCAACGCGGCCCGGCCCACTACGCGGCGCGGACGGGGATGCTCTGGAATGGGATGGGCCTCCACCTTGATCACCTGGCCCCCACGGATCCGGTCAGCAGCGCGGGCGCGGATCCCGGCTTGCAACTTTTGGATCTGGGCTTGGTTGGCCCTCATCGTGCCGGTACCCACCGCCACATGGTCGCACTTGGGAAACACCCAGGCATAAAAGTCGGGCGAGACATCGTCTCCCACGTACATCTCTGCCCGCTCAGCATAGTAGGCCATTTTGTCCTCGGGGAGGCGAATGCGCTCCTGAAAAGCCAGGGCATAGTTGTAGTCCCCGGCACCAATGGCCTCTGCCACCTTCGAGTGGAACCCATCCGCCCCAATCACCACATCCACCGCCAGCGAGCGAGGTACCCCCTGCTGCGCGTTGCCGGAAAAGTCGATGTAGTGCAAGACGTAGGGATCCTGGCCATTTTTGGGGACTTCCAGGTGCATCACCTTGCCGTGAATGAGCTCTGCCCCCTTTTGACGGGCGCGGTTGCGCAAGAAAGCGTCAAGGACTTCGCGGCGGCACATGCCAATGTACTCGCCTTCATTTTCGAGGGCAATGTCCACCTCGTAGTTGGAGGGCGAGATCATCTTCATCTTGCGCACCTTGCGGTCGATGATCTCCTCCGGCAGGTCGAACTCCGAAACCATACAGAGGGGAATAGCGCCTCCGCAGGGCTTGGCGTTGTCCAGCTTCCGCTCAAACAAAAAGGTCTCGATCCCGGCTTGAGCCAGAACCTCGGCTGCAGAAGCCCCTGCTGGCCCGCCCCCCACCACGGCAACTCTCAGGCTCAAGGCGCCCTCCTTTTTCTTTTTTCCAATTCCTAGGACTTCCCAAAAGGGAAGCTAGCCTGCAGCATACAGGAGTGCAGCAACAGGTACGGGTGCTGCGGTCTCTTGTCTACCCCCATTAAACCCGGGTGGGGCAAGGAATGCAAGGAACCCAAGAAGAGCTCTGGTGAGGAGGCCCCTTGGCGCAAGGCGAACTCTGCGGCTTGGGCGGATTACCGTGGGGCTAGGGATCTCCTCTAGTCCTTGATTCACCGGACAATTGGCCACTTTGTGGCACAACTAACCTTCTGCCTTGGCGTAGATGGGCTGAGCTAGTAGGCTAGCAGGTAATCTTCTTGAGTAGGCGTTTTGCCTAGGCTAAAGTTGGCTCCGTCTTTAGCCGGTGTGCCTTAGGTGGGCAAGGAGCACCTACCTGCAGCTCGCGGGGAAGTTACGCCTGTGGAGATCCCTCTGGCGGGGTGGTAGGGGTGGACTCTGCCACTAGCCACGGGTCGCTGAAGCAGGAAGAAAGCCTCAACCCCGAGCGAAAGTCTGCTTTTGCCCGGGGTTGTATAAGTCTTTCAGAGCGGCTCCAGGTGGATGGTGACCCGCACCGGCCCGTAGCGCTCCTGCAGCAGGTGTTCCACTGCTTCGGTGAGGCGATGGGCCGACTCAACGTCCAGTGGCTCCACCACCATGTGCATTTCGATGAAGATCATCCGCCCTGGGATGCCGCGGGAGGTGATGTCGTGGCAGTCGAGGATGCCAGGCAAGCTGAGAACCAGCTCCCGCAATGTTTTAGGCGGAATGGCCGCCCGGTCGGTTAAAACGGGAATGTTTTCCTGCAGCACTTCCCAGGCGCTCCAGAACACCAGCAGCCCCACCGGCACAGCCAGCACCTGATCCAGCCAGGGGATCCTCCAGTAGTGGATCCCGGCTAGACCCAGCAATACCGTCAGGGTTACCCAGACATCGCTGAGGGTATGGCGGGCATCGGCCAAGAGCAGTGAGCTAGCCAGAGCCTTGCCCCAGGAGCGCTCATAGAAGGCTACGAAGAGGTTGATCCCCAGCACCCCCAGCATTAGCGTCAAGGTCAACCCGTCGGTCTGGAGCTGGGGAGGCAGGGGCTTGAAAAACCGTCCCACCGCTGCGCTGAGGATCTCGAAGCTAGCCATGGCCAAAAGGGCAGCGATCCCCAGGGCACCGATTGCCTCAAACTTGCTGCAGCCATAGGGATGTTCCTCATCCGGCTCTGGCGAGGAAAAGTGGACCGCCACCAGGGCAAGGAGGTTGCTGGCGCTGTCGGTAACACTGTGCAGGGCATCGGCCACCAAGCTTAGGGATCCCGTCGCCAGCCCCAGGGTTAACTTGATGGCAAACACCAGGCTATTTAGCCCCAACGTAACGTACAGCACCCTCTGCACCTGGCGCTGACGGCGGCTGGCTATGGCGGCAGAGCTGGGCCAGCTCACTGCTGGGGAGCCTCAGGCGGAAGTCCGTTAGCCTCATTTTGCCACTAACCTCCTCCTAGGAGCCGACTTTATAAGGGGATAGGTAATCCCAGGGGATGGGGTACTTTAGAACCGAGGATCGACAGGAAGGAGCGGCAGGCGATGGACGTGGCGGTCGTGGGGGCCGGCTATGTGGGGTTGGTAACCGGCGCCTGTCTAGCCCAAATAGGCCACCGCGTTATCTGCGTGGACAACAACCCTGCCAAAATTGAAGGGTTGCAGCGGGGCCGCCTGCCCATCTACGAGCCCGGCCTGGAAGACCTGGTGCGGGCTGGAACTGAGGCCGGTCGGCTGCACTTTACCACCGATCTTGCCCTGGGGGTGCAGGCCAGCGAGGTCATCTTCATTGCCGTAGGGACGCCAGCTCTGCCCAGCGGCGAGCCAGACCTGCGCTACGTAGAGGCTGTAGCGCGGGAGATCGGCCAGCACCTAGACGACCGCTACCGGGTTATTGTTAACAAGTCTACTGTCCCCATCGGCTCCGGCGACTGGGTGCGCATGCTTATTCTGGACGGGGCGGCAGAGGCCGCCAAGCAGCGGCTAGGCAGCCAGGCAGAAAAACAGAAGATGGCCATAGCGGGCGGGGATCCCACCCCCTCCTCCCTGGCCACCCTGGACAGGTCTCCCTGGGTGCCGCCCTTCGACGTGGTGAGCAACCCTGAGTTTCTGCGGGAGGGCAGCGCCATCCACGATACCTTCTACCCAGACCGCATCGTGATTGGCTCCAACAGCCCCCGGGCCATCGAGATCCTGCGGCAACTTTACGAGCCCATCCTCAGCCGCCAGCAAGGCTTGGGCGGGGATCCCGTGCCCTTGCTGGTCACCGACCTGGCCTCCGCCGAGATGATCAAATATGCCGCCAACGCCTTCCTAGCCACTAAGATCAGCTTCATCAACGAGATTGCCAATATCTGCGAGCGCACCGGCGCCGACATCCTCCAGGTGGCCGAAGGGATTGGCCTCGATAAGCGCATTGGCCGCGCCTTCCTCAACGCCGGCATAGGCTGGGGGGGGAGCTGCTTCCCCAAGGATTTGGCCGCTTTGATCCAGACGGCGGCTGACTACGGCTATGAGGCCAAGCTGTTGCGGGCTACTGTCGAGGTCAACCGCGAGCAGCGGCAGCGCTTGGTGGAAAAGCTGCAGCAGGCTCTTAAGGTGCTTAAGGGCAAGACCATTGGCCTTTTGGGCCTCACCTTCAAGCCCCACACTGACGACCTGCGGGATGCGCCGTCTTTAACCTTAATTGAGCAGCTCCACCGCCTGGGGGCCAAGGTAAAAGCCTATGATCCCATTGTCTCGGCTTCGGGAATGCGGGAGGGCCTAGCCCATGTGGTGGTGGAAACAGACGTGTTCCGCCTGGCCCAGGATTGCGACGCCCTGGTGCTGGTGACAGAGTGGCCGGAGTTCTTGTCGCTGGATTACCGGCGCCTTGCCGAGCTGATGCGGCGGCCTCTTATCGTCGACGGCCGCAATTGCCTTGACCGGCAGGCCCTTCAACAGGCGGGCATCACCTTAATTGGAGTGGGCTGGTGAAGGTTCTGGTAACGGGTGGTTTGGGGTTTATCGGCTCCCATCTGGTTAGCCGCCTTCTGCAGGAAGGCCATGTGGTTATCTGCCTCGACAACGGCTACACGGGGCGGGAGGAGAACGTGCGGGCCCACCGCAACAACCCCGCCTTTACCTTGCTGTGGCACGACGTGGCCGAGCCGCTGCCGCCGGAGCTGGAAAAAGCTGGCATTGAGCAAATCTACCACCTGGCCTGCCCTGCCTCTCCCCCTCACTACCAAGCGGATCCCATCCGCACCATCCGCACCAGCGTCTGGGGCACCTACCACCTCCTGGAGCTGGCCCAGAAGACGGGGGCCCGCTTCCTCCTAGCCTCCACTTCGGAAGTGTACGGGGATCCCCAGGTGCATCCCCAGCCGGAGGACTACTGGGGCCATGTCAACCCCATCGGCCCGCGGGCCTGCTACGACGAGTCCAAGCGCCTGGCCGAAACCCTAACCTTTGACTGGCAGCGGCAATACCAGACGGAGATCCGCGTGGCCCGCATCTTCAACACCTATGGGCCCGCCATGCGGGAAGACGATGGTCGCGTGGTCAGCAACTTCATCGTCCAGGCGCTGCGCGGGGATCCCCTCACCGTCTATGGAGATGGCTCCCAGACCCGTAGCTTCTGCTACATCTCCGACCTCATCGAGGGCCTGGTGCGCCTGATGAACAGCCCTTATCCCGGCCCCTTTAACCTGGGCAACCCGCAGGAGGTCACCATTCTAGAGTTGGCTCGGCAGGTTTTGGCCCTCACCGGCAGCTCTTCTCCCATCGTCCACCGACCTCTCCCAACCGACGATCCCAAGCAGCGCCGGCCCGACATCAACAAGGCCCGCGCCTTGCTGGGGTGGGAGCCCCAGATCCCTTTGCCAGTGGGCCTGGAGCTGACCATCCCCTACTTCCGCCGCCGGCTGGGGCTGGAGTAAAGGAAGACCTCTGGGAGATTTTCCCCAGAGCTGGCCAACTTTGCGGAAGAAAGCAGCCAGGCTGGCATGATACCCGTCATAATACGGAAAAGACATGTTAACTCAAGTAGGGGATCCCTACGCCTATGGATACTTCTCTGGAAGAACCAACCACCCCCATGCCCCTGGAAACCTGCAGGCTGGAGGTGGAGAGGAAAGCAGTGGGCGCCTTTTTGACGGTGCTTCAGGGATCCAATGGGGGCAGGACTTTCCGCCTGGGGGAGACTGCAGTAGTGGGGCGCAGCCCCCAGGCCGACGTTCAGCTTTCCGACCACACCATCTCTCGGCTGCACTGCCGGCTGAGGAAGGAAGGGGAAAACTATGTCCTCATCGATCTCGGCAGCCTCAACGGCACCTATGTCAATGGGGAACGGGTAAATTGCCGGGTTTTGGCGGATAGGGATCGCATCCAGCTGGGGAATAGCCTCCTGCAGTTTGCCTATTATGACCGGCTGGAGGAGGCTTTCTTTTTCCAGGTCGCTGCCGCCGCTCTCTACGACCCGCTCACGGGGCTGCACAACCGTCGGTTTTTCCTAGAGCACCTGCAGAGGGAGATGGCCTTTGCCCGCCGCCATAGCTTTCCCCTCCACTTGCTTTACCTGGACTTGGACAACTTCAAGCTCATCAACGACCGCTGGGGGCATTTGGCCGGGGATCAAGCCCTGATCCAAGTAGCCCAACAACTGCAGGATCAGGTTCGCCGCGAGGATCTGCTGGCCCGGCTAGGGGGCGACGAATTTGTCCTCATGGTGCGCGGGGTTCCGGAAGCTCAAATCCTGCAGTTGGCCAAGCGCCTGCGGCAGGCCATCCAATCCCTCCCTCTGCAGGTGGGAGCAGAAGTTATCCACCTCACCTGTAGCATTGGCGTCGCCTCTTTGCTCAGCCTTTCAGCAGAAACTTCCGTCCAAAGCTTTCTAGAGGCAGCCGACCAAGCCCTCTACCAAGCCAAAGTGCAGGGGGGCAACCGGGAAGTGTTGCTGTAGGGCTTAGGATCCCTCCACCAAGCTGGCGTAGGCCTCCGCGCTCATCGTGTCGTCAAGATCTTCCGGGTTGGTCATGCGCACCTTGATCAGCCAGCCATCTCCATAGGGATCGTCGGCAATGCTCTCTGGGCTGTCCACCACCGCTTTGTTTACCGCCACCACTTCCCCCGAGACAGGGGCATACAGATCCTCTACGGCCTTGACGGACTCCACCGAGCCAAAGCTCTCCCCCTTTTCAATTTCTGTCCCTTCCTCGGGCAGGCCGACGAAGACGATGTCCCCCAGCTGATCGACGGCATAGGCCGTGATCCCAATCACCGCAATGTCATCCTCAACCCGGATGTACTCGTGGGTGTCCACGTAGCGCAGATCGGGTGGGTACTCCAGGGCCATGCCACTTTCCCCGCTTAAATCCAGTGGACTATTCTAGGGCAATCCCTGAGGGCGGTAAAGCTCTCTCAGGCGGGAGGACTAGAGAAACTCTAGGAGCAGCCGATTCACAGTTTGGGGCGCCTCCTGCTGCGCCCAATGGCCGCACTCGGGGATGTACTCCTTGCGCAGGCCGTTGGGGAAGAAGGGATCCATTCCCTCGGTCAGCTCGCGGCTAAGGGCAAAGTCTTCTTCTCCCCAGATGAGCAGGGTGGGGGCGAAGATCGGCCGCAGGGGCTGCAAAAACAGGTTCTGCAGAGTGGGCAGGCTAAACAGGTGGCGGTAGTAGTTGAGGGCAGAGGTGAGCACCTTGGGCTTGGCAAGGGCCTCTTGGTAAACCTTTAGGTCGTGGCGGGTGAAGGCGCTTTTGCGCACCGAGGTCTCTTGAAAAATGCGCCGCACCCACTCCTCGAGGTTCCACTGCAACACCCACTCTGGCAGCCAGGGCAACTGGAAGAAAAGCAGGTACCAACTGCGGCGCATCTGGTCCAAATTGGTCAGGAACTCCCGGCGAAAGCAAGCGGGGTGAGGAGAGTTGAGCACGGCCAGCTTGCGGATCTCCTGGGGAAAAAGTTGCGCCCAGTGCCAAGCAATAGCCCCTCCCCAGTCGTGGGCCACCACCACCGCGCTTTTGGCCCCAAAATGGGCCAGCAGGCCGCGGACATCCTCGGTGAGGGTGTCCAGGTCGTAGCCGTAATCCGGTTTGTCAGAGTCGTTGTAGCCGCGCAGGTCAGGTGCCACGACGCGAAACCGCTGCGCCAACACCGGGATCTGGTGCCGCCAGGAATACCAAAACTCTGGGAAACCATGCAACAAGATTGCCAGCTCCCCTTCCCCCTGGGTGACATAGTGCAGTTGAATGCCATTGGTCAGGGCATAGCCGTGCCGCCAGCTCCCCATCCGGGCAGCCACCTCAGCAGGAAGGCGTTGGATCCCTGCTTCTGCCATGGTCTCTGCTCTTAGGCCAAACCTCTAGTTGGTATCCAACCATACTAACGTTCTTTCTCTGGCGGGGGCTTTTTCAGAGGCTAGAGCAAGCGGCATTCTGGGAAAGAAGCTGCGGCTGGAAAGTTTGGATGAAAGCTTCTACACCATCCCCCCAGAGGATTGCCCTTCTAGGGGCGGGGGCCTGGGGAAGTACCCTGGCTCTGTTAGCCCAGGCTCGGGGCCACTGGGTGCAGGTTTGGGATCGGCGCAAGGGCTGGGATCTCAAAGAGGTAGTCCGGGGATCGGACATCATTATTTCGGCAGTCTCCATGGCCGGCGTGCGCCCCGTGGTCGAGGCCGTGCGCCAGGTGGGGATCCCCCCCCAAGCCATTCTGGTCTCGGCCACCAAGGGGTTGGATCCCCTGCAGCTCTTGACACCAGCCCAGATCTGGGCAGCCACTTTCCCTACTCATCCGTTGGTGGTGCTCTCCGGGCCAAACCTGGCCGCTGAGATCCGCCAGGGTTTGCCAGCAGCTGCAGTGGTGGCTAGCCGCAATCCCGAGGCGGCAGTGCAAGTGCAGCATGCCCTTGCCTCCGAGCGCTTTCGCCTCTACACCAGCAGCGATCCCCTAGGGGTGGAGCTAGGGGGCATTCTCAAGAACGTTATTGCCATTGCTGTGGGGGTGTGTGACGCGCTGCAACTGGGCACCAATGCTCGGGCTGCCCTGGTTACCCGCGGCTTGGCCGAGATGATCCGGGTGGGATCCCGCCTAGGGGCGCGGCCTGAGACCTTCAACGGCCTCTCAGGGCTAGGGGATCTCCTAGCCACCTGCCACAGTCCTTTAAGCCGCAACTACCGTGTAGGCTACGGCTTGGGCCAGGGCAAACCTCTGAGCCAGGTGTTGGCCGAGATCGAGGGAACCGCCGAGGGGGTTTACACTGCTCCCGTGGTAGTTCAGATTGCCGCCCAGCACGGCATCCAGGTGCCCATCACCCAGGAGGTGCATCGGCTGCTGCAAGGGCAGACCACCCCCGCTGCCGCCCTTTCCCGCCTGATGGAGCGACAACTCACCTCGGAATGAGCTCCTCTCCCTGAGGGGAAAGAGAGCTTGAGCTACCTGGAATAACCGCAAGTCTTCTCAGAATGAGCCATTTGGCGGAGTTCTTCTCTCCGAAGTTTCCCTATACTGCCTCTGTAGCCCTCCTAACTGCTCTCGCATCAACCTGGATTTCAGAGGTTCGGGGAAGCCAGAGCTTGGCTTGAGCGGTGTGTGTCTCCTGCTTTTTCACAACCTCCCATGGCTAAACGCATCTTGGTGATCGAGGATGATCCCTCTATCCGCACCTACCTGCAGAAAGTGTTGCGGCAAGCTGGGTACGATACGTTGGCAGCTAGAGACGGGGAAGAAGGGCTGCAGATGGTGCGCGCCCTCCTGCCAGACTTGGTGCTATGTGATGTAGTCATGCCCAAGCTCAACGGCTATGCCGTGCTGGATGCTGTGCGATGGGATCAAGCCACAGCCCGCATCCCCTTTGTCTTTCTCTCCTCCAAGACTTCTCGAGAAGCTGTGGAACAAGGGCTACAACTTGGTTCCAGCGCCTACCTCACCAAGCCCATTGATCAAAACCACCTCCTGAAGGCAATTGCCGCCCACCTCACCTAAACTGTTGCTAGCAGCCTCGTCCCCACTGCTTCCCCCTAGCAACAGAAGGGAGCACAGCTAATTCCTCTCCCCAGCCTCCCTGGCAGGGAAAAACCTCTCTACAACGGGGGATCAAGAGCGTTTCTAGCCACCCTCAAAAAATTCTGGAGTAGCCGCGCTGCGAGATCGGGACGGGATCCCCAGTGGAGATGCAGGTAGGAAGCATGCAAGCGCTCATTGGCCCAGCCTTCCTGCTGAGGCGGGGATCCCCAAGCGTAAACTGGGCTTGGGCAGGGGGGGCTGCTGCGGGAGCGGTGAAACTCGTGTCCCCGCAGGCAATCCCCAGCCGGTGCCAGGAGGGTGGGGCGCAGGACTTTAGCCTCGCGGTAGCCCAGGTACAGCCGCTCGCCCATGTCCACGCTGATGGGCAATAGGCCAGCCATGGGGTAGGTCTTCCCGTCCCAATCGGTGAGGGACTTTCCCAGCACCATCAAGCCGCCGCATTCGGCATAGAGGGGGGGGTGGATGGGTGGCGGAGTTTGCTGGGCTATTTTTTCAGAGAGGGCTGCGGCAAACAGTTCTGGAAACCCGCCCCCCAAGAGCAGGCCATCGCAGGGATCCGGCGGCCACAGCCCTACCTCCAGGGGGGAGTACTCCAATAGCTCTGCCCCCCAAGCCCGCAGGAGATCTAAGTTGTCGGCGTAGTAGAAGTTAAAGGCGGCATCGCGGGCCACTGCCACCCGCACGGGCGTTGCAAGGGGGCAGATCCCTGGCCAGAGCTCCCCCACTGCCGGCGGCAGGGAGCGGATTAGGGGCAGAAGCTGATCCCAATCTATGTGTTGCTCCGCCAGCTCAGCCCAGGCCTCCTGCCAGCGGGAGAAGCCAGCCAGTTCTGAGACGGGTACCAGCCCTAGGTAGCGGCTGGGCAGGCGCAAGTCCTCGCGGCGGGGGAATTGCCCCAAAACCGGGATCCCCACGGCTGCTGCTGCTTTCTGTAACATCTGGCCATGGCGCTCTGAGGCCACCCGGTTGAAGATGACGCCGGCAATAGCCAGGCGGGGATCGAAGTGGCTTAGGCCGTAGAGCAGGGCGGCCGCCGTCGTTCCCATGCCGCTGCTGTCGATGACCAGCACCACCGGGATCCCCAGCCGGCGAGCCACATGGGCGCTGCTAGCCCAGGAAGGCTCTGTCCCGCCGGGCAGGGATCCGGGCCCTCGCCCATCGAAGAGGCCCATCGCGCCTTCTACAATCGCCCCATCTTTGTCCTGGCAGTGGTAGCGAAAGCAGCGCTGCACAAAGTCCTCGTCGGTTAAAAAGGGATCCAAATTGCGCGAGGGGATCCCGGCCACTGCCGTGTGGAACAGGGGATCGATGTAATCGGGCCCCACCTTAAAGGGCTGGATGCGCAGGCCCCGCCGCCGGAGCGCAGCCAACAGGGCTAACGTGACGGTGGTCTTGCCACTGCCGCTTGCCGCTGCTGCCAGCAGGATCGCCATTTGTCCAAGGGCTAGAACTCGATACCCATTTGGGCTTTGATCCCTTGGTCGCGAAAGGGATGCTTGACCAAGGCCATTTCCGTTACCAGGTCAGCTCGCTCAATTAGCCCTGCCGGCGCACCTCGCCCAGTGAGGATCACATGCACCCGTTCAGGTTTTTCGGCTAGGCCAGCCAGCACTTGCTCCAGCGAGAGATATCCCAGCTTAAGGGCAACGTTGATCTCATCCAAAACCACCAGGTGGTACTCGCCGCTGCCAAATAGCTCCCGCCCCTTTTCCCAGGCTGCCTGGGCGCAGGCAATGTCCCGCTCGCGATCCTGGGTCTCCCAGGTAAAGCCTTCCCCCATGGCATAAAAGGCAACTTTTCCCAGCCCCAGTTCGGGATGGGCAGCCAACTTGCGCAACAGTTTGGCTTCGCCTGGATCCCAGGCCCCTTTGATGAACTGCACCACCCCCACCGATAAGCCCTGGCCGAGGGCGCGCAAGACAGTACCAAAAGCCGCCGTGCTTTTGCCCTTGCCCTGACCTGTATAGACGATAACTAAGCCTTTGTTGTCACGCATGCCTGCCAGGCGTTGCCGCTGGATTTGCTGGCGGCGCTGCATTCTTTGGCGGTGCTGCCAGTTGCGCTCGGCTTCCAGTTCCGGGTTGGGGGCGGTTGGAAAAGGGTGGGTCATGGTTGCAGCGGCAAGGACTTGTAGGAGCACTCTAGCAGGCCAAACCCCCGATCTGGCTTCCGCTTTTCCAGATTTTCCAAGAGCTGCCGCTGTTGGATTAGGATTTGGACAGAGCTGGGGGGATCCCTCCGGGCGGCGCTTTTTTATTAGGGGTGCTCTTCCCCAGGGCCGCAAAAATGGCGAGCGGCTGAAGCAGATCCTCACTGGCTGAGGGGGGTATATTAGTAAGGCTGGGCATGCCTTGCTGCAGATGAACCCAGAGGCGGGTTCTACCAGCTTGCGTGGGTTTCGTCTTGAGGAGAGGTTCCTTGTCTAAGTCATTCCTGTTTTCTTCCGAGTCGGTGACGGAAGGGCATCCTGACAAAATCTGCGATCAGATCTCCGATGCTGTTGTGGATGCCCTTTTGACAGCAGACCCCTCCAGCCGGGTGGCAGCAGAGGTAGTGGTGAGCACGGGCATGGTGATCCTCACGGGGGAGATCACCTCGAAGGCGCATGTCAACTTCACGCGCTTGGTGCGGGACAAGCTGACCGAAATTGGCTATACCGATGCCGAGAATGGCTTCTCTGCAGACAGCTGCGCGGTGCTAGTAGCCTTCGATGAGCAATCTCCCGATATTGCCCAAGGGGTGAGCAGGTCACTGGAAAGTCGCACCGTCTGGGAAGATGAATTCGACCTGCTGGGAGCTGGCGATCAGGGCTTGATGTTTGGTTTTGCCTGCAACGAGACCCCCGAGCTGATGCCCCTGCCCATCAGCTTGGCTCACCGCCTCAGCCGCCAGTTGGCTACGGTGCGCAAGAACGGTACCCTGCCTTATCTTCGCCCTGACGGCAAGACCCAGGTAACGGTAGCCTATGAGGGGGGGCGTCCAGTGGGCATCCACACCCTGCTCATCTCCACCCAGCACACGCCAACCATCGGCGACATTACGGAAGAGACGGCAGTGCAAGAGCGCATCCACGCCGATCTCTGGGAGGCGGTGGTAAAGCCTGTGTTTGCCGAGCTGCCCATCAAACCTGACAGCAATACCCGCTTCCTCACCAACCCCACCGGCAAATTCGTCATTGGCGGCCCCCAGGGGGATGCCGGCCTGACGGGGCGCAAGATTATCGTCGATACCTATGGGGGCTATGCCCGCCATGGGGGTGGCGCTTTCTCCGGCAAGGATCCCACCAAAGTGGATCGCAGCGCGGCCTACGCCGCCCGCTATGTTGCCAAAAACATCGTGGCTGCCGGCCTGGCCCAGAAATGCGAGGTACAGGTTAGCTACGCTATTGGAGTGGCTCGGCCCATCAACCTGTTGGTGGAAACCTTTGGCACAGGGCGCATCCCTGACGAGGAGCTTCTGCGGCTGGTGCAGCGCCACTTCGACCTGCGGCCAGCAGCTATTCTGGCCCACTTTCAACTGCAGGAGCTACCCCGGCAGCGAGGGGGACGCTTCTACCAAAATGTAGCCGTCTACGGCCACTTCGGGCAAACCCATCTGGACCTGCCTTGGGAGCGCACCGACAAAGCCGACCTGCTGCGCGAGGAAGCTCTCTCCAGCTCAAGTGTCGCCCTGCCCTGAGCGAGAGGGGGAAACCTGAGGTTCTTCCAGGGAAGCAGAAGCAGGGGAGTCGACAGGCTGGAGCTCCAAGGTAACCGAGAGCTCTGACTCGCAGGCAAGGGAGGCGGGCTGCAGCTCCCGGAGCAGGTGGCGGAGCTTGGGGGGAAGGTCCTGCAGCTCTGCTAACAACAGCTCAAGGGAAATGGCAGCTTCCTCCGCAAAGCGGGATCCCTTGCCAGAGGAGGCTGAAAGAGGTGAAGGAGGTCGGACAAGGAAGCTGGCGGCAGTTGGACTCAAGGAGCGGATCAGCTCTTCTTGTTCTCGCCACAGGGATCGGCTCATTTCCGGGGGAAAGGTGAGGTGGGGAGCACCGCGGCGCTGCCAGAGGCGGAGGATCTGCTCTACGGACGTGGCCTTGTAGCGGCCTTGGTAGAGGGCCTCCAGCAAAGCGGCTGGGATCCAAGGGCTTGGGAACTGCCTGCTCCAGCGATCTACCCACCTCTGGCTTGTCTGACCCTGCAGCTCGAATCCGTAGCGCTCCAAAAAGGTGGCGGAATCCATCGGCCGCTCCTAGCGCCAGGAAACTCACCCCAAAGCTAACCCAAAAGCAGTGAGGAAGTGCTCGAACTACCCCCGTCTGTCCCCTGCTACCCAGCCGCAGGTCAGCCACCTGACCCAGTCCCGCCCCTAAGAGCAAGCCGTACCTTTTGCCGCCTTCAACACCAGCAAGTCTAGGGTGCCGGTGTTCTCTTCGCCGCGGTAGTTAAAAGTGGAGCGCACCAGCCACAGGCCCTGCCGTGCTCGGCAGCAGAGGTTGAGCAGGGTGCGAGCTAGGACTTGCTGGCGTGCCTCTCGATCCCGAGCCGCATCGAAAACTCCCCCATCCCATTCCGGTGTCAGCACACGGCTGTTGTAGAGCCCGCGCCAGAGAGAGGGGGACCAGCTGGGGTTGGTGATGTCAAACCAAAACTGGTAGTCGGCCTCCAAGCCGCGATGGATGTAGGCCGCTGGCGTGGCTACCACCAGGTAGCGGGAGTAGTCGGGCTCAAAGCGGCTGTTGCTAGGGGTTTGTCCCGAGCGAATCATGGCCAAAAAGGCAGGATCCCCTGCTGTAGGAAAGGCGCGGCGAAATCGCTGGGCTGCATCCGTTAGCAACTGCAGCAGCTCTTGATCCTGAGGGGAAGCAGTGACCAGGTGCTCGGCAAAGAAGCGCTGGAAGAAAGCTGCCAAGGAAGGCCCAGGCCGGTAGCTGCGCAGCCAATCCAACAGCTTCTGGTAGCGCTCCAAGTTGGCAAAGCCCACCCGCTCTGGCTGCCGCACGGCGGTTTTGGGCCGTAGGGAACGTCCCACCAGATCCAGGGTATCTTCAGCCAACAGCGTTGCTCGAATGGGATCCAGATCCAACACGCTGCTGAGCAGCAGCCGCCAGGCTGGCAAGGTGGGAAATGCTCCCCAGTGGGGATGGGCCACTTCTGCTGCCGTCAGGAGAGCCCGCACCAGGGGGTAGCGGATGAGAGCGGGGAAGGGAGCAATGGGCAAGACCTCCGGCAACTGCTCCTGGAGGCTTAGACTTATTCCGGCATCCATGCGAGGCAGGAGGACGGCGATGCGAGAGGGAGGGATCCCTGCTGCCAAAAGTTGTCGGATTTGGGCAACCATAGCCTCTAGGGCCGCAAAGGGGGTTTCTCCCTCCAGCACTTCCACCCTCGGCAGCCTCCCTGCCGGTGGTTCTGGCAGCCGAGAGGAAAGCTGGGGAGCCACAGCCCGCGCTATCTGCAGCCCCAAGCGAACCAGGCCGGCTGCGCTACAGGAGCTGGCTTCTGGGAACCGAACCTGCGTGTTTTCCAGGAGAAAGCAGGCTACTGCCTCCGGGATTGCCGTCAAAGAGATCCCGCCGCCGAGGGTGTAGCTGAAGAATTGGCTCTGCAGGTGGGCTTGCCCCTGGCGGTAAAACTCCAGCGCCACCCCGCAACTGTCTTCCGCCTGGTCCACGATGAGGTGATCCCACTCCTGCCAAAACTCCGCCAAGGGCAGGATGTGCTCCTGAAACAGACGAATTTGCAGGCCAAAATCCAGCGCTCCCAACTGCAGCCCCGCCTGCCATAGTCGCTCTACACAGCAGCCCAGCGCTCCCAGGGCCTCTGCCCGGGCCGGATCCCTGTTCTCCGGCCAAGCTGCTGCTAGCCGGGATCCCACCGCCTCTGCCGTCAAGCCAGAAGCTCCGGCAATATAGGCAGCGCTGCTAACTTGATCCCAAATCTGGAACTCGTCCAGCCCAATATTCGCAAAGACCTCCCCATGCCGCGGGCACAACGCACAGACTCGCCCACAGAGAAACTGAGTGAGATCCTTAGCCAGAAGCACAGGCTCAAACGAACGCGGCAACTGGAGAACGCGAGCGCATACCTGCGGCCAATACTCAGCCAAAGCGCGCCCCACCCGCTGCAAAAACGTCTCAACCCGCCACGGGCCCACCAAACCCGAGCTGAGCGCCTGCAGGCGCCGCAGCACCTCCGCCCTCTGCCGCCGGCTGCGCACCAAAAACAAGATCCGCGCCGGATTGGCCCCGGCCTGCAGCAAATGCCAGTAGCGATCCACACAAGCCTGGGTCAGCCCACTGCGCGCCCACCCCATCACGCTCTGAAACTCTCTGTCTCCCAGCGTGGCTTTCCCAGGTGCTGAACCCATTTTTTAGCAAAACCTAGACAAGCAGCCTGTCACCTCATTATGATGTAGTACTGTTGTCAATTGAATCCGCCCGCAGCAACAACGGTTCTCGGCAACTTAGCGTGCTGCTAGCGCAGATACTGCCTCTTTGCAGGCAAGTCTGAGCAGCCCCTAGAAGCAGTTTGGCGTCAAGGTCATCAGGCAAAAAGGGCAGCGCTATTGGCGCTGCGGGAGCGTTGGGGTACAGGCGCTCCCTCTCTACGGCTTTTTTGCCTGGGCAGGCAGTCTTCGCTATCCTAGGTTTTCTGCCGCCGCGCCTACTGCCTGGATTTGGCTTAGGGAACCGGTTGCAAGCTGTGAAAGCAACAAAGCAAGCCGCGCAGGCTTGAGAGGAGGTTTCTGTGGCGCTTGGCATCCTTGGAAGAAAAGTTGGCATGACCCAGATCTTCTCTCCGGAAGGGTTGGCCATTCCCGTGACCGTCGTGCAGGCCGGGCCTTGCACCGTAACCCAAATTAAAACCCAAGCCACGGACGGCTACAACGCGGTGCAGTTGGGCTACTGGCCCACCACAGAGAAGCACCTGACGCGAGCCCAGCGCGGCCACTTGCGCAAAGCGGGAGTGACGGAGCTGCTGCGTTACCTGCGCGAGTTTCGGGTCGACCAGCCAGAAGCCTACCAATTGGGGCAGAAGATCACTGTTGAGATCTTCTCTCCTGGTCAGTTACTGGACGTGGCTGGCACCTCTATCGGGCGGGGGTTTGCCGGCTACCAGAAGCGGCACCACTTTGGCCGGGGCCCCATGTCCCACGGCTCCAAGAACCACCGCCGGCCGGGTTCCATTGGCGCTGGCACGAGGCCTGGCCGCGTGTTTCCAGGACTGCGTATGGCTGGCCGGATGGGCGGTCGCCGCGTCACGATCCGCAAGCTGGAGTTGGTGAAGGTGGATCCGGAGCGGAATCTCTTGGTAATCAAAGGCTCAGTCCCCGGCGTGGAGGGAGGGCTACTGGAGATCACCCCTGCCAAACAGGTGGGCAAGAGACTCTAGCGGAGGGAGCCATGGCAAGTTGTGTGGTGAAGAATTGGCAAGGGGAAACCGTGGGCAGCGCGGAGCTGAGCTTCAAGGTGGCTCGCCCCGAGACGGCTAGTCACGTTCTCTACCTAGCTTTGCGCCGTCAGATGACCAACGCCCGCCAGGGCAATGCCCACACCAAAACGCGGGCTGAAGTGCGCGGCGGAGGGCGCAAGCCGTGGCGGCAAAAAGGCACCGGGCGGGCTCGCGCTGGCTCCATCCGCTCTCCTCTTTGGCGCAAGGGTGGGGTAGTCTTTGGCCCCCGCAAGCGGGAGTACAACCTGGCCATGAATCGCAAAGAGCGCCAGCTAGCGCTGCGCACTGCTCTGCAAGGCCGGGTGGAAGACCTAATCGTGGTGGAGGATTTCCAGGATCAGCTTAACCCGCCCAAGACCCGCGTTATGGCCCAAGCTCTGCTGCGCTGGGGAGTGAGGGAGGATCAATCGGCTCTGCTGATTGTTGCCGAGCGCTCGGAAATGGTGGAGCGAGCTGTGCGCAACATTGCCCGCGTCAAGCTCATTGGGCTAGATCAGCTCAACGTCTTCGATCTGCTCAAGGTCGATTGGGTGCTAATCACCACCTCTGCCCTAGAGAAACTCAAAGCCCGCTGGGGATCCGGCGCGGCAGCCGCCGCTCCAGCCCAGGCCAATCCCCTTGAGGGCCAGGCTCAGGCCGCAGAGCAAGAAGCTCAGCCAGTTGAACAAGAAGAGCCGTAGAAGAAGCCGAAAGCCGCAGGGGAAAAGGAGGAGGACGATGACGGAGAGCAAGCGAATTCTGGCTGATGTCCTGCTGCGCCCCGTTATTACCGAGAAGACGACGGCTTTGATGGAGCAGCGCAAATACGTCTTTGAAGTGATGCCCAACGCCACCAAGCCGCTCATCCGGGCCGCTGTTGAGGAAATGTTTGGAGTACGGGTTACTTCCGTCAACACCCTGAAGCTGCCCCGTAAGCAGCGGCGGGTAGGTCGTTTTGTGGGTTACCGCAGCCGTCCCAAGCGAGCGGTGGTAACTTTGGCCGAAGGCGATTCCATCGTCCTCTTCCCTGAAACCTAGCACTCCTGGTTGAGCCATGGGCATTCGCACGTTCCGACCCTACACCCCCAGCGCCCGCCACATGACAGTCTCCAACTTTGAGGAGCTGTCGCGGGATGAAAACGGCAAGCGACCTCGACCGGAGAAGTCGCTGCTGCAATTTATCCACCGCAAAAAAGGCCGCAACAACCGCGGCGTTATCACCTGCCGTCACCGGGGCGGCGGCCACAAGCGGCTCTACCGCATCATCGACTTCCGCCGCGACAAACGCGGGATCCCGGCCACCGTCAAGACCATCGAGTACGATCCCAACCGCAGCGCCCGCATCTGCTTGGTGGAGTACGCCGATGGCGAGAAGCGCTACATCCTTGCCCCTCGCCACATCCAGGTGGGAGCCACGATCATGGCTGGGCCTGAAGCTCCCTTCGAGGTGGGCAACGCCATGCCCCTGGAGCGGATCCCCCTGGGGACGGTGGTCCACAACGTCGAGCTCTATCCCGGCCGCGGCGGACAACTTGTTCGCGCTGCCGGAACTGGCGCCCAGGTGGTAGCCAAGGAAGGCAAGTATGTCTCCCTAAAGCTGCCCTCGGGCGAGGTTCGCATGATTCGAGGGGAATGCTATGCCACCATCGGTCAAGTAGGCAATGTGGACCACAACAACATCAGCCTCGGCAAGGCGGGGCGCAGCCGTTGGCTGGGTCGCCGTCCCCACGTGCGGGGCTCAGCAATGAACCCTGTGGATCACCCCCACGGCGGTGGGGAAGGAAAAGCCCCCATTGGCCGCAGTACTCCCGTTACCCCCTGGGGCAAGCCTACCCTGGGGCACAAAACCCGCAAGCGCAACAAGCCCAGCAACAAGTTTATCGTGCGCAGTCGCCGTCGGGGTGGGCAGCGGGACAAGGGCGGGATGGCGGTGCAGTAGCAGCCAGGCCAGCCACCTGCTGCCTACCGAATTGCTTGAGCTTGAACCAAGGTGTTAGAGGGGGAAACTCCTATGGGACGTTCTCTTAAAAAAGGTCCGTTTGTAGATGCCAAGCTGCTTCGCAAAATCGAGAAGCTCAACGAGCGCAATGAGAAGCAAATGATCAAAACTTGGTCGCGGGCCAGCACTATCCTCCCTGTGATGATTGGTCACACCATTGCCGTTTACAACGGCAAGCAGCATGTGCCCATCTACATCACTGACCAGATGGTGGGTCACAAGCTGGGGGAGTTTGTCCCCACCCGCACCTTCCGCGGCCACGCCGGCAGCGACAAGAAAGCTGCCCGCTCTTGAATTCAGCAAGGAAGAGGAGAACGCCATGGCCGATCCTTCCCCTGAAGTTAAAGCGGTAGCCCGTTACGTTCGCATGTCTCCCTACAAGGTGCGGCGCGTCCTCAACCAAATCCGGGGGCGCACCTATGCTGATGCCTTAATTCTGCTGGAGTTCATGCCTTACGCTGCCTGCGAGCCGGTGCGCAAGGTGCTGCGCTCAGCGGTAGCCAATGCTGAACACAACAACGGCCTGGATCCCCGCAATCTTGTCATCAGCAAAGCCTACGCTGACCAGGGGCCGACGCTGAAGCGGTATCGCCCCCGCGCCCAGGGCCGGGCCTACCCAATCCGCAAGCGCACCTGCCACATCACCATTGCTGTCCGGCCTCTAGAAGCTAAGGCGGAGACGGCTCCCTAAATTTCCCGACCTCTACCCTTTAACCGCGTACCATGGGCCAGAAGATCCACCCTTTCGGCTTGCGCCTCGGCATTATCAAGGAACACCGCAGCCGCTGGTTTGCCGACCCAGCTCACTACCCAGCCCTGCTGCAGGAGGACGATTTCATCCGCACCTATATAACCAAGAAGTTGAGCAACGCTGGTCTAGCTGACATTCAGATTGAGCGCAAAGCCGATCAGATCGACCTGGAAATCCGAGCTGCACGACCGGGTGTCGTGGTCGGCCGTGGCGGGTCCGGCCTTGAAGAGCTGCGCCAGGGCTTGCAAAAAGAGCTAAGCCTGCGCGGCAGCCCCAATAGAACCATCCGCATCAATGTAGTCGAGGTTACCCGTCCTGATGCGGAGGCAACGTTGTTGGCGGAAAACATTGCCCAGCAGTTGGAGCGGCGGATTGCCTTTCGTCGCATTGTCCGCCAGGTTATCCAACGAGCCCAGCGGGCTGGCGTGCAAGGGATCAAGGTTCAAGTTGCCGGGCGGCTGAACGGTGCTGAGATTGCTCGCAGCGAGTGGACGCGGGAAGGCCGGATCCCTCTGCAGACTCTGCGGGCAGACATTGACTATGCCGAGCGCGTTGCTCAGACCACCTATGGCGTCATTGGGGTCAAGGTCTGGGTCTTCAAAGGAGAAATCCTTCCTGGCCAAGAAAGTCTCGAACCCAAAGTTTCCTTGCAGCCGGCCAAGCGTCGGCAGCAACGGCGGCGGCCTACCTTTGAAGACCGCTCAGCCAAGGTCTGAGGGCCAAGAGCGGAACCCCTACTGCAGTTACTCAAGGAGCGGCCATGTTAAGCCCCAAACGAACCAAATACCGCAAGCAGCAGCGTGGGCGCATGAAGGGCAAGGCAACCCGTGGCAACCGCATCAGCTTTGGGGAATATGGCCTTGTGGCCCTAGAGCCCGCTTGGATTACCGCACGACAGATCGAGGCCAGCCGTCGGGTTATGAGCCGCTACGTTCGGCGGGGAGGCCAGATCTGGATCCGCATCTTTCCCGACAAGCCCGTTACCCGGAAGCCTGCCGAAACCCGCATGGGATCCGGCAAAGGCAACCCCGAGTACTGGGTTTGCGTCGTCAAGCCAGGCCGCGTCCTCTTTGAAATGGGGGGAGTTCCTGAAGCAACAGCCCGGGAGGCGATGCGCCTGGCCGCTCACAAGCTTCCCATCAAAGTTAAGTTTGTAACCAAAGCTGACTTTGAGAAACCAGAACCTGCTCAGGAAGCAACTGCAGAATCTCCGGAAGTAGCAGCTAGCGCTAGCTAGAGGAGGAAAGTTACCATGCCCATGCCCAAAATTGCCGATGCACGCGCCCTATCAGACGAAGAATTGGCCCAAGAGATCTACGCCGTCAAAAAAGAGCTGTTCGAGTTGCGTCTGCAGCAAGCCACACGGCAGCTTACTCAACCCCACCTCATTCGCCTGCGCAAGCACAAGCTAGCTCAACTGCTGACCGTGGAGGCAGAGCGCAAACGTGGCAAGTCCTTGCCCTCAACTCAGGTCAAGAAGGAGGAGTAATGCCTGCTCGCGAAAAGATTGGCGTTGTTGTCAGCAACAAGATGCAAAAGACGGTGGTTGTTGCCGTAGAAAACCGGGTTGCCCACCCAAAGTACGGCAAAATCGTCGTCAAAACCAAAAAGTTTAAAGCCCACGACGAGGAAAACCGCTGCCAAGAAGGGGATCTGGTGCGCATCGTCGAAACCCGTCCCCTCAGCCGTACCAAACGCTGGCGGGTGGTTGAGATCCTACGGGAGATGAAGAAGCTATGATTCAACAGCAAACCATGCTCACGGTAGCCGACAACACCGGCGCCCGCAAACTCATGTGCATCCGCGTCCTGGGCAGCAGCGGCCGTCGCTATGCCAGCCTGGGCGATGTGATTGTTGGTGTTGTCAAAGAGGCTCTGCCCAACATGCCAGTTAAAAAATCCGATGTGGTCAGGGCCGTTGTCATCCGCACGGTGGACACGGTACGCCGCCCTGATGGTACCTGCATCCGCTTTGACGACAACGCTGCCGTGATCATCAACGACGATGGCAACCCCCGGGGAACCCGCGTCTTTGGCCCTGTAGCCCGCGAGCTACGGGAGAAAAACTTTACCAAGATCATCTCGCTTGCGCCGGAGGTCCTGTAATGGTTCGCCCTCTTAAGCCCAGCCAAATCCGACGACTTCTCCACCAACCTGGCGTTCGCAAGCACCGCAACAGTCTGCGCTATAAGATGCGCATCAAAAAAGGGGACTTTGTCCAGGTAATTTCGGGTGACGACAAAGGCAAAGTCGGCGAGGTGTTGCGGGTCTTTCCTGAACGCAACATGGTTTTGGTGGAAGGAGTTAACATCGTTACCTACCACCGCAAGCCCCAACGGGAAGGCGAAAAGGGCCGGATTGAGACCAAAGAAGCCCCCATCCACGCCTGCAAGGTGATGCTTTATTCCAAAAAGCACGAGGTTGCCAGCCGGGTCGGCTACCAAATTACCGCCGATGGCCGCAAAGTCCGCGTTCTCAAGAAAACCGGCGAGATCCTTGACTAGAGATTTCGAGAGCTCTGACCCAGTCCAGAGCAGGAAGGAGAACTTACCATGCCCCAACGTCTGCAAGTCCTCTACCACACGGTCATCGTTCCCAAGCTGCAAAAGGAGTTGGGCTACACCAACATCCACCAAGTGCCTCGCTTGGAGAAGATTGTCATCAATCGCGGCTTGGGAGAGGCCTCCCAAAATGCCAAGGCCCTGGAATCTTCCATTGCAGAAATTAGCGCCATTACTGGCCAACGTCCCGTAATTACCCGCGCCAAGAAGGCCATTGCCAGTTTTAAGATCCGCAAGGGCATGCCCGTTGGCCTGATGGTAACCCTGCGGCGGGAGCGGATGTATGCGTTTTTGGATCGCCTCATCAACCTGGCTTTGCCCCGCATTCGCGACTTCCGCGGCGTCAACCCCAAATCCTTTGATGGGCGCGGCAACTACACCCTTGGAATTCGCGAGCAACTGATCTTTCCCGAAGTCAACTACGACGCCGTTGACCAGATTCGAGGCATGGACATCTGCATTGTCACCACCGCTAGGACCGACGAAGAGGGCCGTGCCCTGCTTAGGGAGTTTGGCATGCCCTTTGCCTCTTAGGCTTACCCCTACCCACAATTCCCTCAACTATCTTCCCAGGAGCACTAACCCACCCATGGCCCACACCAACGACACGATTGCCGACATGCTCACCCGCATTCGCAATGCCACTATGGCTCGGCACGAATCGGTGGCGGTCCCGGCCACGCGCATGACCCGCAGCATTGCCCGCGTTCTCCACGAGGAAGGTTTTGTCAGCAGCTGGAAGGAGGAGGGAGAAGGGATCCAAGCGCGGATTGTGCTGCAGTTGAAGTACAAAGGCAAAGGCAAAGACCGCCGACCCATCATCAATGGCCTCAAGCGGGTAAGCCGGCCTGGCCTGCGGGTTTACTGCGGCCATAAAGAACTGCCCCGGGTGCTGGGAGGAATTGGAATTGCCATCATCTCCACCTCCAGCGGCATCATGACCGACCGGGAGGCTCGCAAGCGGGGCATCGGCGGCGAAGTGCTCTGCTACGTCTATTAAGGTTTCTCTGGTCAGGAGTGCCTCCATGTCTCGTATTGGCAGACGCCCCATTCCCCTTCCCCCCAAGGTTGAGGTTCACATCGAGGGTCAACAGATCTCGGTGAAAGGCCCGAAGGGGCAGCTACTGCGCACCTTGCCTCCCTTGATTGCCGTGCGTCAAGAAGACCAAAGACTCCTAGTCAGTCGGGTCAACGAGTCTCGCCCGGCCCGCCAACTGCACGGCCTCTGCCGCACCTTGATTGCCAACATGGTCGATGGAGTATCCAAGGGATTTGAGCGCAGGCTGGAATTGGTGGGCGTGGGATACCGAGCTTCCACGCAGGGCAACAAGTTGATCCTAAACGTCGGCTACAGCCACCCCGTGGAGATCCCTTTCCCGCCCGGGATTCAAATTTCGGTAGAAGGCAACAACGTCATCGTGGTCTCGGGCATCGACAAAGAACTGGTGGGCAATACAGCAGCCCGCATTCGAGCTGTGCGTCCGCCCGAGCCCTACAAGGGCAAAGGGATCCGCTACCTCGGGGAACAAATCCGTCTCAAAGCAGGTAAGTCCGGCAAAGGGAAGAAATAGCCATGAAAATAAAAGCCAACCGCAAACTCACAACCCAACGCCGCCATCGCCGCATTCGCCGCAAGATTTCCGGTACTCCCGAGCGGCCCCGTTTGGCTGTGTTTCGATCCCACCGCCACATCTATGCTCAGGTGATCGACGATGTAGCCCAACGTACTCTGGTTTCTGCCTCCACCCTGGACAGAGAGCTGCGGGGAGCGTTCCAAGGGGTTGGCACAGCCACCCGAGAGGCTGCTGCGATTGTAGGACGTGCAGTTGCTCAGCGAGCTCTACAGGCAGGCATTTCTCGAGTCGTTTTCGACCGCGGCGGCAAGCTCTACCACGGACGGGTTCGGGCCCTGGCAGAAGCTGCCCGAGAAGCAGGCCTACAGTTCTAGTTTCTGAGAAAACGGCATATGGCTGAGCAGAAAGAATCTCGCAGAAGCAAGAAGAGCCGCGAAGAACAAACCGGCGAGTGGCAGGAGCGGGTTATCCAGATCCGACGCGTCTCCAAAGTGGTCAAGGGCGGCAAAAAGCTGAGCTTCCGCGCGGTGGTTGTAGTGGGCAACGAGCGTGGACAGGTGGGGATTGGCGTGGGCAAAGCCAACGATGTGCTCGGAGCAGTGCGCAAGGGAGTAGTGGACGGCAAAAAGCACTTGATTGAGGTGCCCCTGACCAAGGGCTTGTCGGTACCCCACCCCATGCGGGGCTCTGGCGGCGCGGCTACCGTGTTGGTGATGCCGGCAGCTCCTGGCACAGGGGTCATTGCTGGGGGGGCGGTGCGCGCCGTTCTAGAACTGGCAGGGGTGCGCAATGCCTTGGCCAAGCAGCTAGGCTCCAGAAACCCTCTCAACAACGCCCGTGCCACCATTGACGCCCTGCGGCGGATGCGCACCTTTGAGCAGGTAGCTGAAGATAGAGGGATCGACGTGCGCCGCCTGTTTAGTCAGTAGGAGGTTAGTATGCGACTGGAAGATATTCGCCCCCAACCAGGCTCGAAGCGGCGGCGACGGCGGCTGGGCCGTGGTATTGCTGCTGGTCAGGGAGGTTCCTGCGGCAGGGGAATGCGAGGCCAAAAAGCCCGCAGCGGAGGAGGCCCTCGACCAGGCTTTGAGGGAGGTCAGACACCCCTCTACCGGCGGTTGCCCAAGCTCAAGCATTTCCCCCGCTACGTACGTCGCCCGCAGTACACCCTGGTTAACCTGCGCGCTCTGGCAACCCTGCCTGCTGGCAGCGAGGTGACTCTAGAAAGCCTAATGGAGTTGGGGATCGTGACCACCAACGACGGCCCGCTGAAGATCTTAGGGGACGGGGAAGTGCGCGTGCCCCTGACCATCCGGGCTGCTGCCATTACTGCCTCGGCCAAAGCCAAAGTGGAGGCCGCCGGAGGCCGAGTGGAGATTGTGGGATCCCGGCCCGCTCGCTCCTAGGTTGGCGGCAATTTTGGTTTTGCCGACTTCCCCACCGGCAGCGTAGAGTGGTAAGTAGCTCACCTGGCTCTTTGCTAAATCTATGGCTGACACACGAGGCTCTACTCCCTCCGCTCAAGAGACTTTCATGCAGATGGCGATGGCCTCGGGCCTGCGCAGCCGTCTGCTCCTGACCCTGGGCTTGTTGTTGTTGGTGCGGCTGGGCATCTATATTCCCATCCCCAGCATTGACCGAGTTCGCTTTGCTGCTGAGGCGGCCAACAGCCCAGTGTTTGGCTTTCTGGATATCTTCTCGGGGGGCGGCATTTCTGCCTTGGGGGTCTTTGCCCTCGGCATCCTGCCCTTCATCAACGCCTCGATTATCATGCAACTGCTGGTTTCAGCCATCCCAGCCTTGGAGAACCTGCAGAAAAACGAGGGGGAGCAGGGCCGGCGGCAGATTTCCCAGTACACCCGTTACGTCACCCTTCTCTGGGCCATCATCCAAGGCATTGGCATCTCCTTCTGGGTGCGGGAGTTTGCCAATACCAGCAACGAGCTGGCCTTTATGGCCTCTACCACCCTGGCGCTGGCAGCAGGCTCCATGTTTGTCATGTGGCTGGGGGAAATGATCACGGAGAAGGGGGTGGGCAGTGGGCCGTCGCTGTTGATCTTCGTTAACATTGTTGCCACGTTGCCGCGCGCCCTGGGTCAAACCATTAGCCTGGTTCGCGCCGACAGCAGCACGATTGGGGGTATCCTGGTGTTGACGGCTGTTTTTCTAGCCACCATTGTCGGCATTGTCTTTGTCCAGGAGGGCAGCCGCAAAATTCCCATCATCTACGCCAAGCGCCAGGTGGGCAACAAGCTGTTCCGCGAGCAGAAGAGCTACTTGCCCCTGCGGCTTAACCAGGGGGGGGTGATGCCAATCATCTTTGCCTACTCGGTGCTGTCTCTACCTTGGGCTTTGGCCCAGTATACGCAGAGCCCAGCCTTAATTCAGGTGGCCAACCTCCTCTCCCCTACCTCCTGGTTTTACATCCCCTTCTACTTCCTGCTCATTCTCTTCTTTAGCTACTTCTACGCTTCCTTGATTATCAATCCAGTAGAACTGGCCCAGAACTTGAAGAAACTGGGTGCCAGCATTCCAGGCGTGCGTCCTGGCAAGGCCACGGCTGAGTACATCGAAGGGATCCTCAACCGGCTGACACTGCTGGGGGCCTTGTTTTTGTGTGCAGTGGCCATCATCCCCACGACAGTAGAGCGGGCAACCGGCATTACCACTTTCCAAGGCTTGGGAGCCACCTCGCTGCTCATTTTGGTGGGGGTAGCCATTGAAACCTCCAAGCAAATCCAGACTTACGTTATTTCGCAGCGTTACGAAGGGATGGTCAAGCAGTAGTGCTGAGGTTAATCTTTTTAGGACCGCCAGGAGCAGGCAAGGGTACGCAGGCAGAGCGGCTGTCAGCCATCTACCACACACTCAAAATTTCTACAGGCGATCTGCTGCGGGCAGAGGTCAAAGCCCAGACCCCGCTGGGGCGGCAAGCCAAGGTGTACATGGATGCAGGGGAGCTAGTGCCCGACGAGGTGTTGATTGGGATGGTCAGAGGCCAGTTGCAGCAGTCGCCGGAGCAAGGCTGGATTCTAGACGGCTTTCCCCGCACCTTGGCGCAGGCAGAGGCTCTGGAAGAGCTGCTGCAGGAGCTGAGGCAAGACTACGACCACGTCTTCAACCTAGAAGTGCCCGACGAGGTGGTAGTGGCGCGGCTGTTGGCTCGCGGCAAGGAGCAGGGGCGCAGCGACGATGCTGATGAGGCCGTCATCCTCAAACGCTTGCAGGTGTATCGGCAGCAAACCGCTCCCCTAATCGATTTTTACGAGGCTAAGGGCCGTTTGCGGCGGATTAACGGCAACCAGCCGATGGAAGTGGTCCAGCAGCACCTACAGGCCCTTTTGGAGAGCTGCAGGAGGACGGCATGACCAAGGCCAGCAAGCCGGGGCTGGGGTCTTCGCGGCGAGGCCTGCAGCTTGGTGAAATCAAATCTCGCCGGGAAGTGGAGAAGATGCGGCGGGCTGGGCGAGTGGTGGCCCAGGTGCTGCAGGAAATTGCCGAGCGCCTGGAGCCGGGCTGGACAACCGCAGACATCGATGCCTACGCTGAGCGGCGGGTAGCGGAGTTAAATGCCCTGCCCAGCTTCAAGGGCTACTACGGCTTTCCCGCCTGCGTCTGTGTCAGCATCAACCATGAAGTGGTGCATGGGATCCCCAGCCCCCGCAAAGTGGTGCAGCCAGGAGACATCGTCAAGGTGGACTTTGGCGCCATGGTGGAAGGCTGGCATGCGGATTCTTGCATCACCATTGGCCTAGAGCCCCTCAGCGATGCCGCCCGCGACCTCATCGACACAGCGGCCCAAGCCCTACAGGTAGGCATCGAGCACGTTCGCCATGGGGTCTGGCTGCAAGATGTCTCAGGTGCCATTGAAGACTATGTGCGGAGGCGGGGCTACTCCGTGGTGAGGCAGTACGTTGGCCATGGCGTGGGTCGCAACTTGCACGAAGAGCCGCAGTTTCCTCACTACCGCACCCCTGAGCTGCCCAATCCCAAGCTTCGCGCCGGCATGACGCTGGCCATTGAGCCAATGGTCACTGCGGGGGGAGAGGCCACGCGAGTGTTGCCGGATCGCTGGACGGTGGTAACAGTGGATGGCTCCTGGTCAGCCCAGTTTGAGCACACCATTCTGGTTACCGAGGCCGGCGCTGAGATTTTGACAGATCGCACCCCCTTTCAGTCCTAGAGAGTTCCCCCATGAAGGACTGCAACAGCTAGGATAGAAGAGGTGGAGTATTGTTTCGGCTCTTAACCCCCTCTTAACAGGAGAGGGGAGGGCCATAGAGTTGCGTTGTCTGAGAAGGAGGGCTACTTGGCTAAGGAAGACGCTATTGAAGTGGAAGGGGTAGTTACGGAATCCCTACCCAATGCCATGTTCCGGGTGGACCTGGACAATGGCTTTAACGTTCTCGCCCACATCTCGGGCAAGATCCGCCGCAACTACATCAAGATCCTGCCCGGCGACCGGGTAAAGGTGGAGCTCAGCCCCTATGACCTCAACAAGGGGCGGATTACCTACCGCCTTAAGAAAAATGAGTAGGTGTTTTCCAGATCCTGCTGGGGCGGGTGAGAAGGAAGCGCGAGGGGGCAGTCATCTCCACAAACCCCTCGCTTTGCTTATGTGCATCCAGGGCAGTTTGCCTGGGGGTTGCTGAAGCCCAGCCCACTGCTAGGTAAGGTGGGTACCCACTCGGCCGCTCAAGCTGGTTCTCCAGCATTCTCTTCCCAGGGATCGCTATCCCTGGAGGGGGGGGGAGCTGGCTCAGGAGAAGGAGGGGAAGTTTCTTCTTGGGGATACTCCTGTTCCCACGCCGGTTGTTCAGAGACAGGAGAGGACGCGGGCCGAGGGGGTGGGGGTTCAGGCTCTGCTTCGGCGTAGACGTCCTCTTCCTCCGTCTCTTCCGCTGCGTATTCCTCGGCGTAGGCTTCCTCGTAGCGTTCCTCCGCCTCAGCCTCAGCGGTAGACCTAGGCAGGGCAGGGGCAGGGGCGCCTGCAGCTAGCCAGGGGGGCTTGCCTAGCCCCAGGGTCTCCAAGATTCCTTTGGCCAGTTGGGTCAAGCGGGTCTCAGCGCCATCAGCCACAATGAGGCGATCGCCGCCTACGGAGACGATCTCATCAGCAGGAAGCAGATAAGTGCTGAGGATAAAGCCAGGCAAAAAGGTGAGGCCAAGGCTGGAGAGGATTAAGCCACTGATTAGACCAGAGACAGAGTTAAACTCAAAGTCCTTAACCTTACCGAGGCGGATCCCTTCTTCCGTTACCACTTCGCTGCCGACTACCCGGCTGAGACCCTCCAAATTCAAGTCTTCGAAGACTTCATCGCTGGGGACGAGGATAGCGTCTTGCCCTAGGGCTGTGACCTGCTGCAGCTCTAGTAAACGGGGCGATCCAGCAAAGGCTCTTTCCAGCACCCCCAGCACCAGGACCTGCCTAGCTTCCAGATCTGCCCAAACTTCGCTAACCACTCCGAGCCGGGCCCCATTGGCTTGGCTAATCACCTGCGTTCCCAGAACCTGTGACCGCCGACGAACCTCTGGTCGTGCTAGCGCAACAGATCCTTTCTCCGTTGTCATGGTGGTTTCCCCGTCGTAAGTCGAAGTGTTGGCGTGAGTGGGCTGGTCAGCCGGCCCCAGGCATCAAAATCCAATAGTACCACTGCCCGTCTCTTCTCTAGCGGGCTGCCGGGATCGGATCCCGGCCAATTTGCTTGCTCCAGGCTAAAAACCGCTCTGTCATGCCCTGGAGGGAATAGTGCTGTTCTGCGTGGTGTCGGCAGTGGCTGCGGTCGATGCAATCCAAGTGTTCTACGGCCCTTGCTAAGGCCGCCACATCGTCCGGCTCTACCACCCAGCCAGTTTCTCCATCGCTGACAATTTCCGCCGGCCCGCCGCGACGGTAGGTGATCACGGGCACACCGCACGCCAAAGCTTCCACTGCCACTAGGCCAAAGGCTTCCACCCACTTGGGGGTCATGATCAAGGCCGAGCATTGGCCCAAGAGCCGCTGCAGCTGGGAGGTGGGCAAAAACCCCCGGTAGTCCAATTGAGCCCGTGGGTACTGTTCCCGAATCTGCTGCCAGTAGGCCGGGTCTTGCAGGTGGCCCAGGATCAGCACTGGCCTTCCCGTCTTCTCCGCCAGGGCGGCGCAGTCTTCCAGGCCCTTTTCCGGGGCAATGCGGCCAATCCAACACAGGGATCCGTTCCCCTTGGGCACAAACTCGTAGCGGCTGAGGTCGACGCCACAGGGCAAATAGACAAAGGGATCCCGGCCTGCCGACATCTGGGCGCGGGCAAAGGCAAAAGTCTGGGCTTGGGCTCGCGAGTGCACCGCCAGCCGACCTGGGTAGCGATGGGCAATGTGCTCCAGGACCTGATCCACAGCATCGCTAAGGGATCCCATGCTGAGGATATGGGCCACCGGTGTGCGGAAAAAATCGGTCAGGTAGAACGAGAGCCAGTCGTAGCTCCAGTTCACGATAAGCTCAAACTGCTCCTGCAGTTGGGCAGCTCGCTGCCACAGGTTGGCCACCAGAGAAGGGGTGGAAAAACAGACCGGCTGGTCGCGGCGCTGGCTCTGGGCATAGGGCGGGGGGAGGCCTGGGACGGTCTCGATAACTCCCTCCGGCAAGTCAGCACTGTGGGATCCCTCAGGCGCTAGCACGCGCACTTGGGCCCCTCTCTCAAGTAGGCTACGCGCCAAGTTGACAAGGTTGAGCTCCACCCCGCCGCCCGCCCCCGACCCAAGAGGCCCAACGGGGGTGGAGACAAACAAGAAGCGGCAAAGACGACCCATGCAGCCTTCCGGCCCAACCCCTTGCTGAGCTGGGCTAATCCCTGAGGGGGGGATCAGGTTCTAGACACGAAGATTTCCTCTTTCTCGACCTTAACCTTGTAGGCAGTTAGGTCGGCATCGGCTGGGCCGCGAATACGGCTGCCATCAGCAGCAAAAGCTGAGCCATGGCAGGAGCAGACGAAGTTCTTGCCCCGCCAGTCCACCTCGCAGCCAGCGTGGGGACAGGTTGCGTCCAGAGCCAGTACCGAGTCCGCTTTTTTGGGATCCTTGACCAGCCACAGCGTGGCAGTGTTGTTGCCGAAGGCGTTTTTCACCTTGAGGGGACCTTTCACCAGATCAGCAAGGGTTGCAACCTTTACAAATTTTGGCTCGGCAGCCCTGGGACTAGCAGGGGCGCCCTGCGCAAGGGCCCGGTCGAAACGGCGCCGCGTCAAAGCAGGCAGCAGGCCCACTAGCGCGCCCAAGCCAAGCGCTATCCAGCGCAGAAAACCACGACGGTTGCTGTACATGGCCACTAGATCCTCAAGACAAAGCGAAGCGTCAGCCAGGAACCTTCCCAAGGGGGTGCCAGCACATTGGCCACCTTCCAATTATGGCCTCAGCCAGCGCAAACCGCACTTTTGCAGGCTCTGCAAATCGCCGTGTGCGCGGCCCGCGGTTGTGTCCTGCCTTCGGAGAGGGCATGAGGTCGTTAACCAAAGCGCGAAATTGACATTCTCCCTGCCCTAAAGGACAGGGATTCTTTCTCAGACAGCAGGATGAATCCTGCCGGCTGAGCTACAAAGCGCTCCGCGCCGCCGTAGGCGAAAGAGCATGAGGTTTGAACCTCGGCCCTATGGGGGATGCCATAACCCCAACTACTGGGCCGGAGCCCAGATACGTTTGACTGCACGCTGCACTCTTCTTATGAATGGATGGAGCGACTGTTGCAGTCTAGCAAAAGCCGCCCTAAAGGGCGGGGCTTGTACCCAGTTTTCTTGGTCAACCTCTAGTGGCCTTTGGGATGCCCCCGAAGGTGTTGGCGGCGTTCCTCATATTCTGCGCGGGTGAGCAGGCCCTGCTTCCACTGGATCTCCAACTGCTGCTCGGGATCCCGGACTTCCCGACTTTTCGCACTGGTCCATTCCAGCTCGAGGAGATCCCGGTTGAAGCGGAAATCGAAGTCCTCATTGGTCATGGTGAGCAACCACAGGCCCTCCAGCAAGCAGAGAGCTCGCAGCCCATAGCTGAGGATCTGCAGGGGAAGAGAGGGAGCCCACACCATCAGCCCCACCAGCAAGTACACCCACCCCCAGCGCTTGTGGCCCATGTAGAAGCGCTGCAATCCCGGGATCACCACCCCCAGCACTGCCAACCAACCGGCTGCCTCGCGAACCAGCCGCTGGCGTGGCGGTGGGGGCGCCTCTCGGCCCTCGGCCATGCTCTGCCCTACCTACACCTGCCACCAGGCTAGCGCAGTTTCCAAGTCCTTGGCAGAGGGAGAGAGAACCCAAGCTCCAAGCGCCTTCCGCCTATACTTGATGGGGGCAGATGGAAAGCAAAAAATGGCGGAGCGGGAGCTAGCGGTGGCGATCCTGGCAGCGGGCAAGGGCACCCGCATGCGGTCGCAATTGCCCAAGGTGCTGCACAAGCTGGGATCCTTGTCTTTGATCGAGCGGCTGCTGCGCACAGTGCTGGCTCTGGAGCCCCAGCGCTGTCTGGTGATCGTGGGCTACCAACAGGAGCAGGTGCGACAGACTCTGCGAGAGTATCCCGTCGAGTTTGTAGAGCAGGCCCAGCAGTTGGGCACCGGACATGCGGTGCAGCAGCTTTTGCCTGTTCTAGGCGACTTTCAGGGGGATCTGCTGGTGGTCAACGGGGATGTGCCTCTGTTGCGGGTGGAAACCCTGCAGGCCCTGCTAGAACGCCACCGCCAAGTCCAGCCGGATGTGACGTTGCTCTCGGCTCAGGTGGCGGATCCCTATGGCTATGGGCGGGTGTTTTGCGACGCCCAGCAGCGAATCCTGGAGCTGGTGGAAGAGCGCGACTGCACCCCGGCCCAGCGGCAAAATCGCCGCGTCAACAGTGGCGTCTACTGTTTCCATTGGCCGGCCCTGGCACGGGTGCTGCCGAGTTTAGGGCGGAACAACGCCCAGCAGGAGTACTATCTCACCGACGCAGTTAAACTGCTGGAGAAAGCCATCGCCCTGGACGCTGAGGATCCGCGGGAAATCGTCGGCATCAACGACCGCCGCCAGTTGGCCCAGGCCCACCAGATTCTTCAAGAGCGCCTCAAAGAGGCCTGGATGGAGGCGGGGGTAACTTTCGTGGATCCCGACAGCGTCAGCCTGGAAGAGACGGTGGAATTGGCCCCCGATGTAGTGATCGAGCCCCAAACCCATCTGCGAGGGCCGTGCCGCATTGGGCCGCGCACCCGTCTGGGGCCGGGCAGTTGGATTGAGTCCAGCACCATCGGCTCCGATTGCCACATCCTCTACTCGGTGGTCAGCCACAGCCAGATCGGCAACCACGTCTGGGTAGGGCCCTACGCCCACATCCGCCCCAACAGCTGCATTGGCGACGGCTGCCGCATCGGCAACTTTGTGGAAGTCAAAAACACCCAGATTGGATCCCACACCAATGCTGCCCACCTGGCGTATCTAGGCGACGCCAAGTTGGGATCCCAGGTCAACATCGGCGCCGGCACGGTTATTGCCAACTACGACGGCCAGCAGAAGCACTTCACGGAAATCGGCGATCGCAGCAAGACAGGGGCCAACTCGGTACTGGTGGCTCCCCTCAAGGTAGGATCCGATGTCACCATCGCCGCCGGTTCCACCATCCCTGCCCGCTACCCTGTGCCCGACGACTGCCTGGTGATCGCCCGCGCTTACCCGGTGGTCAAGCCGGGCTGGCGACCAGGGATCTCCGCTGCTAGCCGCCCCCAGCCTCTACCCCCAGGATCCCTGCGCATCTACCCCTTGCGCCTCTTGCCCGGACAAGACCTGAAGCAGGAGCTGGAGCGCTTTGCCCGCCAACAACCCCTGCAGGCAGGCTTTGTTCTCAGCGCCGTTGGCAGCCTCCGCCAAGCCACCCTGCGCCTGGCCGACCAAACCGAGGATTGCCTGCTGGCCGAGCCCCTGGAGATCCTGTCCCTGAGCGGATCCCTCTGCCCGGACGGCGTCCATCTTCACCTTGCCGTTGCCAATGCCCAGGGCCGAACTTGGGGAGGGCACCTGCGCCCTGGCTGCCTCATCTACACCACCGCCGAAATTGTCCTCGCCGACAGCCTGGAGTACCGCTTCTCCCGCCAACTGGATCCAGCCACCGGCTACTTGGAGCTGCATATCGAAAAGGTGGCCAAGCAGCCGCTCCAGGCAGCGGAAGACACCTAAGCAGCGAGTATATTGGCTAACATAGCCTTAGGTCAGGACCACCCCGACTAGCCCTAAGGGTTGCTGGCACAAGCTGAGAAGGGGGGTATTCCCTATGCCCCGAGTGAGTACTGCCGAGGAGCTACTGGCAAGCTACGCTGCTGGCGAGCGCAACTTTCAAGAATCCAACCTGGTGGGCGTAGACTTGGTGCGCGCCATGCTGCAGGGGGCAAACCTGAGAGGGGCCAACCTCTCCTTTGGCAAGCTGAGTGGAATTAACTTGCAGGAAGCCGATTTGCGGGGAGCCGATCTCAGCTCCGCCAACCTCATAGGGGCAAACCTGCGCGGCGCCAACCTCTGGGAAGCCAACTTGATCGGCGCTGACCTTAGCTTTGCCGACCTGCGGGAGGCCAATCTCCATGGAGCCTACCTCTGGGAGGCCAAGCTAACCCGCGCCCAGCTGCAGGGATCTGACCTGAGCGCAGCCAAGTTGGGGGGAGCGGTGCTGATTGGCGCTGACCTGAGCGGAGCCATCCTACCCGATGGCACAGTACAGCCCTGGTCTGCTCCCTCGGCAAACAAGGCAGAATAGAACCGGCGCAAGCGGCTTTCCTATGTTTTTGCTATTTAACCTGCTCTTGACTCTGCTGCTGGCTTTGGGAGTGGCAGTCCTGGCTGGCCAAAACCCGACCTTGCGGACAGTGCAGTTTCTGCTGTGGCGCTCGGTGGAGCTGCCCTTGGGATTGCTCATCGCCGCCGCCATTGGCCTAGGCCTGCTGACCGTGGGGCTGGGCTCTTTTCTCTGGCCTGAACGCAGTTTTTCCCTTGTCGCCCGCCAGTTGCAGGAACGGCTGCAGCAACTGGAAACGCAGGAGCAGCCGCCTGCCTAGGGCGTCCCGCTGCTGGAATGGCCCGCACCTCCAAGAGAGGACGTAAGCTGAGAGAGTGTTCTCAGCAGTGCCTAGCCGAGGTGACAGCCATGCCTCATTCAGATCCGCGCGCCCTGCGCAAAGCCCTGCGCAGCTCCAGCACCTACTTTGCTAAAGGATTCGAAGAGTACAAGGATCAGGCCCAACGAGAGCTGCAGACTACTTACAAAAGCCGCCTAGTGGAGCAGATTCGCGCCCAGTCTTACCGCTATCAGCGGGGGGATATCACCATCCATCTAGCCAAAGCGTTTGGCTTTTGCTGGGGAGTGGAGCGGGCGCTAGAGTATGCCTACGAAGCTCGGCACCGCTTTCCCGATCGCCAAATCTGGATCACCAACGAGATCATCCACAACCCCCTGGTCAACCGGCACTTGCAGGAGATGGGGATCCGCTTCGTGGAGAAAGGCCCAGACGGCAAGAAAGACTTTTCCCAAATCCGGCCGGAAGATGTGGTCATTTGGCCCGCCTTTGGGGCAAGTGTCTCGGAAATGGAGTTTTTCCGCTCCCAGGGCAACGAGATTGTCGATACCACCTGTCCTTGGGTGTCTCGCGTTTGGAACCAGGTGGACAAGCACCGGGCTGCCCAGTTTACCTCCATCATCCACGGCAAGTACGACCACGAAGAGACCGTGGCCACCAGCTCCTTTGCCGAAAAATATCTGGTGGTGCTGAACCTAGAAGAAGCCGAATGGGTTGCCCGCTACATCTTAGAAGGCGGGGACCCAGAAGAATTTCGGCGGCGCTTTGGCAAGGCTACCTCCCCCAACTTTGATCCGGATCGGGATCTGGAGCGGATTGGCATCGCCAACCAGACGACGATGCTCGAGGAGGAAACCCGTGCCATAGCCAAGCTGTTTGAGATCACGATGCTGCGCAAGTATGGCCCCCAGGAGCTGGACAAGCACTTCATGAGCTTCAACACCATCTGCAACGCCACCCAAGAGCGGCAGGACGCCATGTTTGAGCTGCTGGAGCGGCCTTTGGATGTCGTGGTGGTTATTGGCGGGTTCAATTCCTCCAATACGACCCACCTGCAGGAAATTGCCCTCTCGAAAGGGCTGCCCTCTTATCACATTGACGGCCCCGACTGCATCCAACCGCCCAACCGCATCCGCCACAAGCCCCTCCACCAAGACCCAATCGTTACAGAAGGGTGGCTGCCCGACGGGCCAGTGCAGATTGGTATTACCTCCGGTGCCTCTACCCCCGACCGCGTTGTGGAGGAGGTGATCCTGCGCATCTTTGCCCTGCGCGAACAGCCGCAGACCCCTCCGCAGGGATCCCTTCCCCTTGGCTTCTAGAAGGCGTGCTCACCACTCTTTTTCAGGTCTACCTCCCCCTGCTAGGCTGGACGCTGCTGGGGTTTGCCCTTCAGAAAGGGCTCCCCTGGCGCCATTGGCTAAATCCCCAAGCGCTGGGCCGCTTCATGTTTTGGGTGGGGGTTCCCCTGGGCACCCTTGGGTTTATGCAGACGGCGGACCTCTCTGGCCAGCTCTGGGCGGCCCCTTTGGTCTGCTGGCTGGCCACAGGGCTAGGGTATGCCCTGGCCAGTGCCTGGCTGCAGTGGCAGCACCACACCTGGCAGGGGAAGAAAGAGTGGGATCCCTGGCTTTGGAGCAGAGCCCGGCAAGGCAGCTTTTACCTAACAGCCACCCTGGGAAATACGGGTTATTTGGGCTACCCCATCTGCTTGGCAGTGGGCGGGAGCGCCTACTTTGGCTGGGCTTTGTTTTACGACCTGTTGGGCACCCTCTTTACTGCCTACGGTCTGGGAGTCTGGGTTGCCAGCCGCTACAGCGCTTCCTTCACCCCTCCCTGGCAAGCCACGCTCCGCGTCCTAAGCAGTCCCACTCTCTGGTCTTTCTTTGTCGGCCTGGCAATGGCTCGCCACCCTCTGCCAGAATGGCTGACCCAAGGGCTGACTACCTTTGCCTGGAGCACGATTCCCCTGAGCTTAATCCTTTTGGGCATACGGCTAGCCCAGGTGCCGCACTGGGGATCCCTTCGCCCCGCCGCCGTGGCCCTCTTCATCAAACTTGTTGCCGTTCCCCTTTTGGTGGGCTTGGGGTTAGCCTTGACTCCCTATCCTCCTTTGGCCAAGCTGGTGCTGGTCTTGCAGACGGGTATGCCCCCTGCCGTTGCCACCCTGGTGCTTGCGGAAGAATACGACTTGGATCGCGAGCTAACGGCAACAACTCTAGCCGTAGGCTACGTGGCAGCCTTGCTGACTTTGCCGTTCTGGTTGCTGCTGTGGGGATCCTAGTAGGCCAAGTGCGACAAAGCCTGCTCCAGGTAACGATGCACTAGGCGATCCAACTCAGCCTCCTCCTTGGGCAACTCCTGCCCCTCCAGCCATCCCTGGAAGCCTGAGCTTTCCACGATGGCCTGCCGCAACGACTTCCAAACTGCTTGCAGGTGCGGTGCTGGATTGGGGCTGAGAGCAGGACTGGTCATGATCCCCGCCAAACAAGGTTAGCGCTAATCCTAGGATAGCCCAGATTCGGCTTGGCTTTGGTTAAACAATTGGCTGGGCTGCTGGATGCGCAGAGTTGGCCCCAAGGCATTGAGAAGGGCAACGCCGTAGCTGCGGGCAATGATGCGGCTATCCAGAATCGCCACCCAGCGTTGGGGCAAGCCAGTGGCCTCAGCTACTTCGGATCCCTGCCGCAAGGGAGCGACGGCTCGCTGCAGTTGACTGGCTGCCACCGGCAAAAGGTATTGGCGAAACCAGTCCTGCCGACTGCGCTGCAGATACTGCACTCGCGCGGCCACCCTGGGATCTTCCATCGAGGGAAACGGCAAGGTGGCAATGGCCAGCAGCTCCGGGCAAGGTAGGCTAGCCTTGTGCTGCAGCCAGTAGGACCAGTCGCAGACCAAGATGCCCTTTTCTCCTCGAAAGGGGCTATTCACCCGTACCCGCGAGCCAAACTCAGCGGCCAAAGCAGCTCCGACCTGCACCTGGAGGGGTTGATCCGAAACCAGCACCACCACAAAGCCCTGCGCCTTTGCAATCAGGCTCTTTAGCTCCTGCAGCAAGTGTTCCCGGAACAGAGGACTGTTGGGCAAGGGCAGCCACGGCAAATAGAGAGCCAAACTGGGCAGGGGCTCCCCCCCGGAGCGGATCCACTCTTCGCCTGAGCTAAAGCGTAGGGGCGTCAAATCCGGTAAGCCTAAGCGCCAGCGATAGCTTTCTGCCTGCCGATCCAAATCCAGCGCCTCGCCGATAATTACCACGGGTTGGGTAGCCCAGATGGGCGCTAGCCATTCGTGCAAAGCCACCGGGCTGTGGTAAAGCGTGAGGCGGCCGGTCTCGCGATTGGTTTCCGCCCACCAGACCCAGCGGGAAGCGGGATCCCCTTCGGCCCCAAGCCGCCGGCGGAGCTGATCCCAAGGATCCGGCAGCCAGCCGCGGTAGCTGGCCACCAGGGACAGCGCTACCTCCAGGTGAACCTGTTCGTCTGCCTGAACTAAGCAGCGGGAAAGGGGCCGTCGCAAAAGCTGTAGAGCCAACTGAACCTGGGCCTGGGAGATTCGCTCAGCCTCAGCAGGAAAGATCTGCCGAAGTTGCTGCCAGTGGTTGGCTTCGATGGTTAGGGTTAGCGCTTGGTAGGCCCACTCCTCCAGGTCTTCGGCGCCATCCAAGATCAGCGGGATCCCGGTTGGCATCTCTGCTCCCCTCAAGCGCGCCTGCAGCCAATCCAGGGGATCGACCAACAGCAGCCCTTGAAAGTCGGCATCTGGCCAGCGATCCTTTTGCAAAACCGGTTTGTGCAACTGCAAAGTCTGCTGCAGCCAGGGGATCTCCTCCCCCAGAATTTGCGCCTGCACAGACGCTGGGGCACACAGCAAGGTACCATGGGGCCACATCAAAGCCGGCAGCAGATAGCTGAGGCGGTGCTGACCCCCGCTCGGCACCTGGATCAAGGTGCTGCGCCCCAGCCGCAATCCCCGGGCCACCATGCGGGCCATCGTCAACTGATGGGGCCACCCGGCATCGGGAAGCTGCCGCAAGAGCTGGCGCAACTGTTGGTGGACTTCAACCTCGATCACAGGGATCCGCCACAGACGCTCAGGTGAACTAGCCTATTCTAAGGTGGGGAAGAAAACCAAACGACACCTCTGGGGTGAGCGATGTCGGGTGTTTCTGAGGTTCCCACGCCCTCGTCCCTGCTTGGAGCCGCCCAGGCGGGATCCCTGCTTTTGGATCGCTCTGGGTGGGGCCGCTTGCGGATACAGGGATCCTCCGCCCTGGATTACTTGCACAGCCAGAGCACTCAGGATCTCAAGGCTCTTAAACCTAGCCAGGGGGCAGATACCGTGTTTGTTACCCCCACAGCAGGGATCATAGACCTGGCGACGGTCTACGTGGAAGAGGAGGCCTGCTGGATTTGGACTTCGCCGCAGCGACGTCGCCTCTTACTGCAGAGCTTGGGACGCCTGTTGCCCTTCGTGCGCGGGGCCCAAATAGCTGATGCAACCGACCAGACTTTTGCCTTTGGGTTAATTGGCCCGCAGAGCCAGCGCCTCCTCGAGAAGGTGGTGACCTCAGAAGGGATCCCGACAAAGCTATACGAGCACCGCCAGGTGGAGATTCAAGGGATCCCTGTCCATTTGGCTTGTGGCAGCGGCCTTGCCCAGCCGGGATTTACCCTCTGGGGGGCCAGCGAACACAAAGCCGCCCTTGCTAGCTGCCTGCAGCAAGCTGGAGCGGAGCTGGCCTCAGCCGAACTTTGGGAAGCCCTGCGCCTGGAGGCCGGTCGCCCTGCTGCTGACCACGAGCTGACCCCCGACTACAACCCTCTGGAAGCCGGCCTATGGCACGCCGTTTCCCTCTCCAAGGGGTGCTACATTGGCCAGGAAGTCTTGGCCAAGCAGGTAACCTATAGGCGCATTCGCCAAACCCTCTGGGGGATCCGCCTCCAGGGCGAGGCCCAGCCTGGTGCCGAGATTGTGCGCCAAGGGGAAAAGATCGGTGTGCTAACCAGCGCTGGCTCCACCTCCCAAGGCTACTGGGGCTTGGGCTATGTGCGCACCAAATTCGCGCCCGCCGAAGGATGGGAGGTGGAGGTTGGTTCAACAACCGGCCTCCTCACCCGCCCGCCCTTTTTAAGCTTTCCTCCCGTTGTTTGAGCTAGAGATCGAAATGGCGGCGAAAGCGGGGATCCCACCTGTCCTTTTTGCGCTGATTACAGAGTTTACACAGCGTTTGCAAGTTGCTGATGTCGTTGCTGCCGCCTTGAGCAAGGGGAATGATGTGATCAACTTGGAGCTGCACCTCTGGAGGCGACTTGCCGCAACTGCGACAACGGAAGCCATCCCTTTGGAAGACGTACTCCCGCACAGCTGGCGGGATGAGGATGCGCTGGTTCCTTTTCGTTTCCCTCATAGCGGGTCAAATCTAAGTAGCTCGCAAGTCGTCTAGTGGAGAGGTGGCGGCGTCAATGGGAAGGCGATCATGATCTAAGGTTTCGGAAGCCGAAGTTTGATCTCCAGGAACAAACTCTAGGCAAATTTTGATCGAAACTTGTCCAGAAATCCATGCTCGACCAGGTCGTATTATTCGAGAGTTAGTTCCACTTATTAAGCTCATTATATCGGTACTAATCTTCTTAGAATCAAGGTGCTTATTTATTGAATCTCTGTTGATGACAAGAAAGGATACAATTGCTTCATGTAGAGCACTCGGGAGGTAAACTTGCTCACCGACTTGAACCACAGTTTGCGTATCGGTAGATTTGAGAAGCATTGGCTCAGCCATGGTAGAAACTCCACTCCACCTAGTCCATTTTAGGAACCTACATCTCCCCGAATGTCATCCAAAGGGGATCCACCAGTTCCCAATTCTGGCTGTTCCGACTCAAACTCAACCACCAGCCTTAGCCTAACTCTGCCAGGGGTCCACGGTGAGCCGGAGCGCAAAAGTATGGCACGAGTTCCTTCATCGTTAATTATTTCGCTCAAGTTAACCTGTGGAACTGAGATTTCTCTGTCGCTAAGTTTGTTATATAAGCTGGGTATGAAGCTACTGCGAACAACGTCCGAGCATATTCAAGCAAACTCCTGCGAGTAGATCAGTCGTCCTCCTATGTCGATGACAGTATTTTGGGAAGTATCTAGCTCAACAAAGCGCTCCTGAGGCTGATCATTACTTAACACTTGCCTAACCTCTCCTGCGTCTTGCTAGTCTGGGCTACCCCTCACTTTCCCGCAGGTTATCCAGAGGGGATCCACCCTGGCTCTCTGAGCCTCCATCATCCGGCTCAAAGTCTACCTCCACAGCTAGCCGCAGCCTTACTCTACCGGCTTGCCAACCTTTACTGCCTGGCAGCAAGAGATGACAATTAATCCCTTCACCAAACCAGTCAGCTTCTTCCAGCTTAGCTCTTCTTTCTTGGGCAGGTCTTCTTGGGCCGCTCTCACCAAGCTAGCAACTCTAAAAGTTTCTCGCCTGGAGACAATCCCTTTTGGGTACTGACCTAGAGGCATCACCCTAAATCCCACACTTCTAGCTGGGGATCCAAAAACAGGCCTCTCTATCTCAGGTCATCAAGTTAGATCGTCAAGGATACCATCTAACTCTGCAAAGCTCTCCGCTGAAGATGCAGTGCTTGCAGGAGCAGACACTTGATCTGTGTTTCTCTCGCTTGAGCTTTCCGAAATCTCAGTCGACTCTACAGTGGCAGAGGAATCAGGGAGAAGAATCAAGGGCAGCATCTCACGATTGAGGCCCAAAGCTTGCATGCAGAGGTTAATCCCAGAGGCAGCTCGGTTGTATTTGTCTATGTTTGCCTCCAATTCTTGCAGACGCTGCTGGTTAAGGGCAATTTTTTCTTCGGCCTCTTTTCTCAAAGTTGCCTCCATAAACTGCTTCGCCTCAGGGTACTTTTGCAAAATCTCATCAGCTATCTGCCTAGCAACCGGCAACAGCTGAGTCTTGAGAGTGTTGTTGGTTTCCTGACGGAAGTTAGAGCGTATTGTCTGGCCAACTTTTGGCTCAAAGTCAAGCTTGAGTAACTGCCGGATCCCAGGCTCAGCGTCTCGAATAGCAGAAATGTCGTAGGATTGGGCAGTTTGCTTCAAAACTTCGCGAAACTGGTAAATCGAGAAAGTACCCTCATCATAGAAGCGAGGACTCTCTCTCAAGTACCGGTCACACTCTTTTCGAGCACCGCTGACCAGGGAGGTGCAAACTTTGTCCTTAACCTCTAGGAGCTTCTTCTCTATTTCCCCATCAGACCCGAGCAGACGGAGTAGCTGCTTGTAGTAATCTGAGCTACGCACTCGATCGATAAGCCGGCGGAAAGAGTTCTCCACAACTGTAATGGCGGATTCAACTAGTATATCCTCTAGGTGGTTCGAGAGATAGTAGAAGGCCTCAACCAAGACAGCTAGAAATGGGGCTGTGGAGTTACGCTGATGAATACGAACAGCTTGGCTATAGGTGCCATCCACGGAGAAGGTGTCTAGAAGTTCATCCAGCCTACGCACCATCTTGGCTTGCAACTTGCGAAAATCAGATTCAAAGTCTTTATCCATGCCGTTAATAATTTCGTTAACCATAGTTTCAATGTGGTCATAAAAGTCTTTTCCTATCTTGTTTAGCTGCTGGTTGATAAGCGTTAGCTCATACTCAATCATGCCACTGACTTCCCTAGGCTGACTGTCTAATTCCCTGTAGAGATCAAGATAAGACTTTCTAAGCTCAACACAAAGGGGCCGCAAGTCATTAGCAAGGTCTAGAAACAACTGCGGACGCTTTTCTTCTGTTAGATAACGAGTAATCCCACTACGAAACTCTTCTATGCCGCTATCCTCGATCATGTAATCAACCAAAGGCATGCCCCACTCGCTGAGGATTCGGACATAGTTATCTATAGGCGTTTCGTAGCCATGCACTAGAGGGCGAAAGGGAGTGCCAATCAGTCTTCCCGAGCTACAGTACTTGACAAACTCCATGACAAACTGAGGAGTCTGTTCCTTACTGCCCAGTTCCCTTATACTTTCTGAGAAGATCGTGTCTAAGCCAAATCTGTTCCCTCGGCCAGTTCCCTTGATCTGTGAGCAGTAGAAGCCAAGCAAGGCGCTTGTCTTGAATATACGAGCTCCACGGAATTGCTGATCAATGGTTGTTTCTAGTCGCTGCCTTAGCTGCGGGTTGTACCAGGTTTCATCAATGCGGTTAAACACATAAAAAACTCGGTCTCGAATGCTGCTATTACTCTGGATGAGCTCAATAAGTTCTGTTTCCTCCTTAGTTAGCTCGCCAGTTGAGGCGCATTTGAGGACACAGACAACTGCGGAAGTATCTGGGTGAGCAATTTTTTGATATGTACGTTCAGCGTCTGCTCTAACTGGTGCATCAATACCAGGAGTATCGACGATAACATTTCCGTCCTTTAGTAGAGGATGATGACAGTAGTACTCGATCTTCCGCAAAACCGCACTGTTGGCACCTCGACGGGCAAAACTTGCAGCTTCTTTTAGGTTGCCTAAGTTAAGCTGCTCCATAGAGAATACTCCGTTTTCAGTTGGGTAGATCCTGACACGGTTTTGCTGAAAACCTTCAATCAACAAGCGCAGCGCATCTGCCTGCTTTGCCCGCTCTGACTTGCTCTTGCCGCCTTCTCGTTGAACAATGGCCTCAGCTTGCTCCTTGAGGCGACTGAGTGTAGCCTCCTCTAAGCCGTTGCCACTAGGGAGCGCTAAGCCTAGGCGACCGCAAAAAGCAGCCATTTGTTCCTGCACCTGCTGCTCGCTGAGGAAGGTCAGCACTACTCTTTCGGCATCAGGTTCTGCATAGGAGATGTAGCACTCGGTTCCTGTGGCGTGTCCTTCAGCGCTGTAGAGAAGCTCCCTTTCCAGTAAGGCATTGATTAACATCGATTTGCCAGCACTGAAGGCACCAGCAAACACAATCTCAAAGGTTGGAGAAATTGCTTTGCTCAGTGAAGCCTGAACCCGCTTTGTGTCTTGCTTACTTGAAAGCGTGGGATCCTGCTGCCAGAGGTTGAGAATGGCTTCAACTTGTTCTCTTAAGTTCTCACACTGGGGTGGGAGCTGCATGGTCATAGCGGGAACCTCCGAAAAGCTGGGAAGATTATAACCCGCTAGGCCTTGAGGTGAAGGCTTTCACGCTACTTTTTTCCGGTGAGACACTCACCCCACGCTCGACGGCTGACGGAGGCGTTCTTGCAGTGCGGGACCTAGCCTGCTACGGCAAAAAGCTCACTCCACTCCCGCCTGGGAACACCGGGCTTAGCGATGATCTCAAAGATGCGGTCCTTCGCCGCTGGCTGAAATAAGCTTTCAACAGCCACTTGGGCTACTTTGGTGCGAGGAATGCTGCCCTCAAATAGAGTGTCTGGTGGAGAGAGGACAATGCCATCCTCGTTGTCTTGGTTCTTCAGGCCCCCTGGCCGAATGATGGTGTAGGTGAGGCCGCTTTTTTGCAAGTACTCTTCGGCTTGCTTTTTCCACACCAAAATTAGCCAAAACAAATTGAGGGGGTGGAACAGCCGAGAAACACACAGGGAGGAAATTAAAACAAAGTGCTGGATCCCTTTGGCTTTGGCTACATCCACTAAGTTTTTGGTGCCCACATAGTCCACTCGGTAGGGCTGCAAGGGATCCCAACTGGGCCTGGCTCCCGTAGCACAGAGCACCACCGTGCATCCCTCCATACCAGCCTCCAGCGTGGTCGGATCCAGCACGTCTCCCACCACCACTTCCGCTTTGGGGGGCAGAACCTGAGCGGCCAACTCGCGGCTGCGCACCAACGCCCGTACCGGGATGCCGCGATCCACTAGCTCTTTGACAATACGCCGCCCCGTTTCTCCCGTAGCCCCTGCAACAAAAGCTTTCATCCTTTCCCTGCCAAGCTGCTCTGATTGCCCGTAGCTGCCCAACTTCTGGGCTAGCCTTGCTAACTATCTTCTCAAAATTTGCCTAGACCGGGATGACAGAAGCAGTTAAGCCTCAGGCCTGGCATGAAAAAGTGCTGAAAACTTTGAAGGCAACTTGTTTTGCAGTTTCACCGCAGGGGCTTGGCTACATCCCCAACCCTAAAGCCCGAGCCGCTGAGGATGCGGCCAACGCTGGAGCTTGTGTCCACCTCTGTCAGTTGAATCTGCCCGGCTGGCTCGGTCAATTTACGCAAGACTGCTCCTGTGGCCGGATCCTTAACCTCGCGGACAACCCGCTCCACAGAAAGGATCAATCCCACGCGGTAGCCGTCGCGGCTGCCCTTGTTCAAAATCACCTGGTTGCCGTAGACATCGGCCACTAGGGCATCAACCGTTGGCAAAGAGCGGGGCTGGGCCGCTAAGCGTTCGGCAAAGCCGGCCAGCTGCTGGGCAATTTGCTCCACCGCCTGTTGGCTTGCTAAAACCAGCAGCTTCTCTTCATTGCTGGTAGCAGATCCGCCGCCAAAGCCGGCCACTGCAACCGTGCTATCCGACTGGCTAGCGTTGCCTTTGCCCTCAACCACGGCTAAGATCTCGGCAGTGCTGGTGCTCACCAGGCGGGCGTTGAGCTGCACGTTGGCATCGACGTCCACCGACTCAACCCCCACTGCTAGCGGAAAGTTGCCAAAAGGGGTTAGAACCGGTGCCCCCCCTCCAGAACGACGCACTGCTACATCAAACTGGGTTACACTGCCGAGGATCACGGCATCGACTCCTAGGATGCGGCCCACCTGAGCAGCAGTGTTGGCGTCCAGTAGCCCAGATCGACCCAGGTTCTGCTCGGCCAAGACTGCATCTAGCCGCGAGCGCTCGATGACGGAAAAAGTGCCATCTCTCACCAGCCGATCCACCAGCAGATCGCTCACCCCACGGGCAGCCTCACCCAGGCTATAGAGAGAGCTGTAGGAATTGCTGAGGCTGCTGAAATCAAAATCCAAAACCGCAACGCGAGGGCGAGCGGTGGGCTGCGACGCTTGCCCAACCTGGCTGGGAGCAGAGAAATTGCAGCGAATATCTTGAGGAAATTGCTGGCAGAGAGAGGGGTTAGCAGATTGGGCGGCCGCTGGGATCCCTGTCCAACCTAAGCTGACCAGAGGGATCCCAAACAGCAAGATGGAAAAGAGGCTGTGCATGGTTGATCGATCTCCTAGAGGAGAGTGGCCGCAGTTGATTCTCAGCTTGCACCCAAAGGCGTCTCCGGGCAGTGGCCGACGTCGCCTGGCCGCCTGTTTTCAGAATACCGATTCAAGGCTGTTGGCAAAAGGGATTGAGAAGGTTTGCGTAGAAGAGTTGACAGATCTCAACAGCTAAGATTGGGCGGAGGTGCTCGCCCTTGGGGAGTTGGCGGAAAAAGCTTGACCCGCTTCATTGAGCCGGGTTCAGATTGGGATCGAGGGTGCAAACCCAGTGGTAGCCTAGTAAAGCTGTGTTTTTGTACAAGCTATGCCTGTTCCTAAGAAGAAAACCTCCAAGGCCCGCAGTCGCAGGCGGTATGCTGTTTGGCTAGCCAAAGCCAAGATCCACGCCCAGCGAGCGATGACCATTGGGCGCGCCATTCTCAGCGGTCGCAACACCAGTTTCTACTACCCCAAAGCCAAGTCTGAAGAGGAGGAGGGAGAAGAATAGAGGCTGGCAGGGGGGATCCCCATAGCTCAAAGAGTGGTTTACATTAAGGTCAAGCTCTCCTAGGAGCCATTCTGTTGCCCCTAGTCTTGCCCAGCAACTTGCATGCGCTCGTTGAGCTCTCTGACCTACTACCAGCGGCTGGGCCTGTCCCCAGGAGCCTCTCCTGAAGCAATTCGGCGGGCCTACCGGCAGTTGAGCAAGCGCTACCACCCTGACACCTCTCCTCTGGCGCCGGAGGTGGCGCTTCGCTGCTTCCAAGAGTTGCAGGAAGCCTACCTTGTTCTCAGCAACCCTGCCAAGCGGGCTATCTACGACGCAAGCCTCCAGGCAATGAGGGCCAAGGCGGGATCGCTCGAGCAAAGAGGCTCGCGGGAGGCAGAGGCCCTTGAGCTGCCCATGGAAACCCGACCGCTTTCTGCTGGTGAGCTCTGTGCCCTGCTGCTGATGGCTGCTACTTTTGTGCTCTGCCTAGTATTGGCAGGCGTTTTGGCTTGGCTGCGGGAGGGGAGAGTGGGCTAACTGAGCTGCCCAGCCGCGGGAGGCCAGGGAATGCTGGGCATCTAAAGTGCTTGAATAGAGTAGCGGGGGTAGCTTTTGCCATCTCGCCATGCCTTTGCCGCCTGAAACCACACCTCTGTACAATCACTCGCTCCCCTCGATCGAACAGTGGCTGGAGGAACAGGGTTGTACCCGCGATCCCGAGGATGTGGAGCAGTGGTTTTGCGAACGACCTGGCTGGAAAGCTTGCCTGCGCTTGGAAGAAACTAGCATTTGGGTGCGCTACACCTACCCCAACGGCAACACCAAGACTTTGTCTTTCCCCTACTCCCTCAGCCGCAAGGATGTAGAACGGGCCATTTTCGAGGAGTAAGTGGCCATGCGCATTCTGCAACTGCCTGCCCTGCGCGACAATTACATCTACCTCCTCTACGATCCCGAAACGGCAACGGCGGCGGTGGTGGATCCGGCAGTGGCCGAGCCGGTGCTGGATAAACTGGCTGAGCTGGGGGCGGAGTTGGTAGCTATCTTCAACACCCACCATCACCACGACCATGTGGGGGGGAACCGACAGCTCTTGGAGCGCTATCCTCGTGCGGCTGTCTACGGCAGCCAGGCGGATCGGGGACGGATCCCTGGCCAGACGGTGGAGCTCAGGGCAGGAGAGACAGTGGAGTTTGCGGGCCGGCAGGCGACGGTGCTGTTTGTGCCCGGTCATACCCGGGGACATGTCGCCTACTACTTCCCTGAGAGCGGGGATCTCTTCTGTGGCGATACCCTGTTTGCGGGGGGATGCGGGCGACTCTTTGAGGGCACTCCAGAGCAGATGGTGGGATCCCTGGATCAGCTGCGGCAGCTGCCGGAAGCCACGCGGGTGTGGTGTGCCCACGAATACACCTTGAACAATCTCAGATTTGCCCTGACGGTGGACGGGGACAACCCTGACCTGCAGGCGCGCTATCAGCAGGTGGCGGCCCTGCGCCAAGCGGGATCCCCAACTGTGCCCAGCACCATCGGCGAAGAGCGCCGCACCAACCCCTTCCTGCGCTGGGATCAGCCGGCTTTGCAAGCGGCCACCGGAGTTCAGGATCCGGTGCAGGTTTTTGCTCGGCTGCGAGGCATGAAGGACCAGTTCTAGGGCGTGCCGGAAAACGGGGCCGAGTTGGGCTCGGGTCTTGTTCTAACTGGCCAGTGCCATCCACCTTTCTGTAAGAGGAATGCCCCTCAATAAGAGGGGAGACGTCACGCCCTAGGCTGGGAGTGTCTATGACCTTCCCCATTTCGCCTTTGATCCGCTTCTCGGTGCAAGCCCTGTACTGGGCACTAGTCTTGCCCCTACCTCTTCTGCTGGCCCGCCAAGGCACGCCTCTAGCGCAGGGAGCTCTGCTGGCAGCCCTGCTGCTGGGCTGGGGGCTACTCCTGGGATCCCTGAGCCAACAGATCCAGGTGGACGCGGTGGGCATGCGGGCCACCTACCCCGCCTGGGTGCCGCCCTTTGTGCGGCAGGAGTGGCAGATCCGCTGGGCAGAGGTCGAGCACCTTGAACCCCGCTCCACTAGCCAAGGAGGTCTGGTGTACTACCTGGTCAGCCGCAGTGGGGATCGCGTCCTTTTGCCCATGCGGGTGAGCCGCTTCCGGGAACTGGTAGCGCTGGTGCAGCGCCATACGGGACTGGAAATCGACGGGCTGCGCCCCTATGTCCAGCCTTGGATGTACGCCCTGTTGGGCGGCTTTGCCCTGCTGCTACTGCTTTGGGATGGGATCATCGCCTTCTGGATTTGGACGGCACCTAGCTAGCTCCAGCGGGGCAAGTAGCAGGAAAAATCCTGTTTTTTAACAAACCGAAAGGGGCCCGAAAGGGATCCCCAGACCACTTGATCCGTTTCGGGGTCACGGCCCTGATCCAGGCTGTGGAAGTAGTCGGCTCCAATCTCGAACTCGCTGTACAGGTAGGTGGTTCTGCCTTTGCGCTCGACAATACAGCCTTTGCCGGGCACGCTGCGGCCCCGGTAGCAGGATCCCGTCCATTCCACCTGAATCACACAGCCGGGCAAGAGTTCCAGCTCTGCCGCCGTCAGGTTGGCCAGTTTTCCCGGATCTCGGCCAGCACATTTGTAGAGCTCAGGGGATCCCAAGGCGTAGTTTTGGATGCGGATCCCCTCCGGCGTCTCGAAAAGGTGGATGACCCGCTGGCGGTAGGGCTGGTCGGGGTAGATGTCATACAGTTGCTCCACGTAAAACCCTATCCCCTGAAACACCGACCACGGCAGAGGGCACTGGTAGACGTGAATGTTGGCAAACCAGACCGGCTCAGCCATGGCCTGCTGCTGATTGTTGAAGTGGCCGGCCATCCACGTAGCTAGTTGTGCCAGTTGCGGCGAAACCGACATAGCGCAAGCCAAAGTCCTAGTCGTGCAAGGGCAAACTCATTATCCAAGACCCTGGCCCTGGCTGCCAAAGCAAGCCTTTGGGGCTTCAAGCTAGAGTGGAAGAACCCAACTTTTGGGATCTGTTGCCCACTGGCCTATGTCCGCCCCACCGCTTCCCTTGCTTGGGCAATCCCTAGCTGCCTTGAAAGACTGGGCAGTTGCCCAGGGGCAGCCGGCCTACCGCGGGCAACAGCTGCACACTTGGCTCTACCAAAAAGGGATCCGCTCCCTACAGGAGGTGACGGTTTTCCCCAAGGCCTGGCGCGAGGCGCTGGGGGATTACCCAGTGGGGCGCTCCCAGGTGGTGCAGCGGACGGAGACCCGCGACGGCACAGTTAAGTTGCTGCTGCAGCTAGCGGATGGGGAGTTGATCGAGACGGTGGGGATCCCGACCGCCAAACGGCTGACCGTCTGCGTCTCCTCCCAGGTGGGCTGCCCCATGGCCTGCGACTTCTGCGCCACCGGCAAGATGGGCTACCGGCGCAACCTCAAGCTGCACGAAATCCTGGATCAGGTGTTAACGGTGCAGGAAGACTTTGGCCGCCGCGTCAGCCACGTGGTTTTCATGGGCATGGGGGAGCCCCTGCTCAACCGCGACACCGTGGTGCAGGCCATCCGCAGCCTCAATCAGGATATTGGCATTGGCCAGCGGCACATCACCCTCTCGACGGTGGGCGTGCCTCGGCAGATCCCCTGGCTGGCCCAGCAAAAGCTGCAGATTACCTTGGCCGTCAGCCTGCATGCCCCCAACCAGGAGCTGCGGCAGCAGTTGATCCCTTCCGCAGCCCACTATCCCCTGGAGGCTTTGATCCAGGACTGCCGCGACTACATGCTGAGCACGGGGCGGCGGGTTAGCTTTGAGTATACGCTTATAGCCGGGGTCAACGACCTGCCCATCCATGCCCGTCAATTGGCCCACCTGCTGCGCCAGGCCAGCCAGTCGGGGGCACGCCTACACGTCAACCTGATCCCGTACAACCCCATCGCCGAGGCCAACTATCAGCGCCCTCACCCAGCGCGGGTGGCGGAGTTCGTCCGCCTGCTGGAGGAACACCACGTCCAGGCCAGCGTGCGCCAGACCCGTGGCCTAGATGGCAACGCTGCTTGCGGTCAGCTGCGGGGATCCTTCTTGCGCGCTTCCAGCTTGCCTGCCCCTGAGCCGGCCTTTGGCCGTTCCTAGGCGGCGCCCGCAGGTTCAAGGCTTTTTGCAGTTGCTGCCGGCGGGGCAGAAGGTAGCCAGACGCGGAAATGGGTCCATCCCTCTGCGCTGCTGACGGAGATTTGCCCCCCCATGTGCTCTACCAGTTGCTTGACCAAAGCCAACCCCAGCTCGGTGCCGCCGTGCTCCCAGCGATCCGCCTTCGGGATCCGATAGAACTTTTCAAAGATGCGGGGCAGCTCCGCCTCTGGGATCTCGCTGCTGTTGCTACAGACAAAGAGGACCCCTTCTCCTTCTGGAGTTACCTGCAGGCGGATGGATCCCTCAGGGGCGGTTACTTGACGGCGCTGTGCAGCAGCTTCGCAAGACGCAGCCCAGAGCCTTGGGATCTGCCTTAAGGGGGGGATCCCCTCTTCTAGGCGCAGTTGCAAGTTCTGCTTTTTGCCCTGGGCTAGAGGCTGGGCTGCCGCCACCAGATCCCGCAAATAGTGCGGCAGGAAGATCTCTTCCGGCTGGAGCAGATACTTCTCGGCTGAGAGCCGCTGCATGTCCAGCAGGTCGTTATGAGATCAATTTGTCGGTTGCATTCTTTGAGAGCGATGGCAAAATAGTGCTGCTGTTTCTTAGGGTCATCGCGGGCTATTGGCAACATTTGCAGGGCCATGGGCACATTGGCCATGGGGGTGCGTAGCTCGTGGGAGACGGTACTCAAGAAATCATCCTTGAGCAGGTTGAGCCGCTCCAATTCCTTCACCTGGGCCTGGGTCGTCTCGTACAGACGGGCCTGGCGCAGGGCCAGGGCGCACAGGTTGACCACCTGATAGGCCAGTTGTCTCTCGGCTTCGGAAAACTCCTGCTGCCGCTCCAACAGCAAGAGCCCCAGCCGCTCTTGGTGGTTTCGAAGGGAGCAAGCCAAGAGGTGTACCCAGCGCCCGCCTCTTTGACAACACCAGTGAACTTCCCAGGGCAAGGCGTGGGAGTGCAGCAGGTGCCCAAGCTCAGGGTCGTTAAGGGAGGCGGGATCCGCCTTCTCTGGAAAAGAGCAAGCCCGGATCCACAAGAGGATCCATCGGCGCTGGTCAAGAAAATATGACAGCCAGTCAGGTTGAGAGCCTCGGCTAGGCTCTTGACCACCTCTTCCAAGATCTCTCCCTCTTTGAGGCTGGCCACCATCTGGCCGCTGAGGGAGCGCAGCACTGCCTCAAAGCGCAAAGCCTGCTCCAACTGGGCGGTGCACAGCGCCACCTGGGCTTCTCGCTCGCGGTTAAGGGCTTCTAGCTGCTGTTGGGCCCGCTTTTGCTCGATGATCTCCCGCCTCACCAACAGGATCTCCACCAGTTGGCCTTGGCTGTCGAAAATGCACCGATCTACCCAGCTTACCCAGCGGGATTGTCCGTCTTCGCCGGGGTACTCCCGCTCGCTGCGGTGGAAGGGGTGCTCAGGCGTGAGGACGGCCAGCGCCTGCAGTACCGCCTCCCGTTCTTCTGGCGGCAGAGAATCCCTCCAGCGCCTGCCTATCGTTTCTTCTGCTGAGCGGCCAAAGAAGCGCAGGTAGGCCGGGTTGGCATAGGTTATGGAAGTATCGGGCCGAAAGCGGCAGATCAGCTCCGTCTGCTGCTCCACCACAGCGCAGTACTGCTGCTGCTGTTGCCAGAGGCGATCCAACAAAGCCTGTTGGTTAGCGACCGCCTGCTGCCAAGCTTTGGCCAGGGTCTGCACCTCTTGGATGGGGCCGGGATCCATAGAGGCCAAGGCTGGGATCCCACTGTGCACAAATTGCTCGGCTATTTGGGTAAGGCGGCGCAGCGGGCGAGAGAGGGCTTTGTCCAGGAGGATCCCAACTCCCAGAAAGCCCAGTAGCAGCCCCCCTCCCCACAGAGCCGCCTGCTGCGTGCTGCTATAGACGGGGGCCAACAGGGTGCTCTCCGGGATCCCGTGTAGGGAAATAGAAATTTAGCCCCCCTTCCTCCTGAATGGCCTTTACCTGCACCCAGTGGGGGATCCCGTCCACCTCAAGACGCAGCAGCCCTTGTGAGGCCGCCATCTCCCAGGATCCCACCTGCTCTTGCACAGCCAGCAGCAGCGGTTGAGGAGATAGCTTCTCCGTGCTGGCCACCACCTGGCCCTCCCCATCCAGCAACAAGATCGCCCCTGGATACTCCAAGCCGGCCTGCAGATCCTCGTAGAAAAGCCTGCAGGTGATGAACCGGGAGGGAAGCCACCAGGCTGCCGCAAACTTGGCCCTTCGCGTTCGCCAAGGGCAGCGCCGTCAGGATTAGCCGCTCCGGTTTTTGGTGGGAAGACTCGACAAAAAAGTTGCTCACCAGCCAGGTACGGCGGGCCTCTGCCTGTTGCAGGATTTCGGGAAACCAAGACAACTGCTGCAAATCTAAAGAGCTTAGTTGCCGCGTCAAGCCAGTGGGATCCCCGCTTTCTGGACCCCGTTGGCGGCCTTGGACGGACCCCGGCTTCAGGCCCGGCGTGTGGTAGGTCCAGATGGAGCCATCGGCGTGGCGGCGGGCGGTTACAAACCCCCCATGAACTGAGACAAAGCCGATGTCGCTCAGCTTGGGAAACTGCTGCAACTGGCGGGCAAAATAGGCTTCCAGCACTTCTAGCCGCGGGGCGGCCAGATTGGGCAAAAGTCCTCAGCGCAGCACCTCCTTATTGAGGGCATTTACCTGAAGGGGGGCCTGCAGATATCTGTGTAGGTGATCCTCGGCTCGGTCGTTAACCTCACTCTTCAAGTGCCTAGCCAACTGCAGCGCCATCCGCTGCCCAGCCCGCCAGGAGAAGTAGGATACTCCGCCTGCCCCTCCTACCACTGCCAGCACTAAGGGTGCTAGCAGCGCTACCCGCAAAGGGATGGAGCGGAGCGGCAAGGGAGAAGATTGCATCAGTGCTCTACCTGATGGGAGAACCTCCCCAACGAGTCCTCCGGCGCTAGTAAGCACCCGACAGAACAGGACTCTATAGAAAGGCCAGAAGAACTATAGCACTTCACAGGTGTAGCTTACTTCTGTACTAGCTGCTACCAAGGCTGGATTTTGAGCGGCTAAGCCGACCGGGTAAGCGTTAGCTGCTCTGCTTCGACCTCGTGGCTGAGCAACTTTTCAATCAACTGATCCAGAATCTCTAGCTCACCCTCCGTGTAACGTCCCCGCAAAAGTAGTTTGTTGATGAGGCTCTCCTGTTCCCGGCTGAGGAAGCCACTCTGAAACACTTGTTCAACCACCTCTCGAATGCTGGACGCCGGATCGGCAGGGGCATTCACGGCTGCCTCCGCTTGAGTCCTACTTTGAGGAGCGAGGTGGCGCTGCTCAACCTGCTCCAGCGGGGCTTGAGTCCTATCTGCAGCAGGGGCTGTGTCCTGCCATTTTGGAGAGACCTCCCGCAGTTCCCCCAGGGAAAGGTTTTCGCTCAGGATCCTTGCCAAGCGGTAAGTCCGGTAATCCACGGTTAAGTCGAGAGTAGCTTGCATGCTGCTTTCTACGTATCTCTAATGACTGCGGTCCTATCTTATCCCCTATTCCGGGATATCACGTAAGCAATTTCTACGTTTTTCGTACGCGATCTGGCGGAGACAAAGGTAAAAAAAAGTGAAAATCAAAACAACCCCCCTTGCGGGAGGGGAGGTTGCTTGAGGGCCTATTGGCCTGCTCTAGGGCGAAGATGGGGGTCTAGGGGAAGTTCGGGATCCGCCCCAGGACTTTCAAGAGGCTTGCTTGAAGTAGTCGGGCTCGTTGCCAGGCTTCCACTTGATGTTGCAGCCAAGGCTGGGCTTTTGGTTGGGATCGATGGGCTTGCCCGCCAGCAGGTTATCCAGCGCTGCCCGCAAGTCTTTGCCAGTCACTGGCACATCCGGCAGGCTGGGGCGGCTGTCGTCCAGTTGGCCGCGGTACACCAGCTTGCGATCGGCATCGAACAGGAAAAAGTCGGGAGTGCAAGCGGCTGAAAAGGCTTTGGCCACCTCTTGGCTTTCGTCGTAGCAGAAGGGGAAGGTAAAGCCCAAGGTCTCGGCCATCTTCTTCAAGTTCTCCGGGCTGTCCTCGGGGTATTTCTCCACGTCGTTGGCGCTGATGGCTACAATGCCGACGCCGCGGTCCTTGTAATCTCTGCCAATGCGAGCCAGCTCCTCTTGCACGTGCTTCACGTAGGGGCAGTGCTGGCAGATAAACATCACCAGCAAAGCGGGCTTGTCGGCAAAGGTAGAAAGGGAAATGGTTTGTCCAGTTACCACATCCGGCAGGCTGAAGTCAGGGGCGGGGGTGCCCAAAGGCAGCATCGTTGAGGGGGTACGAGCCATAACAAACCTCCAGCGTAAAGTTTCCTTAATCATCATGGCTCATCCCGCTCCCCAGGAGCTGTAAGCACGGGATCCTGCCGACAGATCCCAAACAGGCAGGGAACGGCCTTTACAATTGGATAGAGTTCGCAACATTTTGTCCGGAGCTGAGCTTTGAGCACCGCCGTCTTGCCCGCTGCCCCCCTGGTGGACACCCACGTCCACTTAAACTATCCCGACTTTGCAGAAGATCTGCCCCAGGTGGCCGAGCGCTGGCGCCAGGCCGGGATCCGGCAACTAGTACATTCCTGCGTCACGCCAGCGGAGTTTCCCCAGTTGCAGGCCATTGCCGACCAGTATCCCGAGGTGTTCTTGTCGGTGGGGCTGCATCCGCTTGAGGCGCGCCAGTGGCAGCCGGCTCTGGCCGAAAAGATTGCCCAGTTGGCCGCGGGCGACAGGCGGGTGGTGGCTATCGGGGAGACGGGCTTGGATTTTTACAAGTCCGACCCGTCAGATATCGAGCGGCAAAAAGAATCCTTCCGCGCCCACATTGCCATTGCCCGGGAGCAGGATCTAGCCCTGATTGTCCATTGCCGCGAGGCGGCAGCGGCCACCTATGAGATTCTCCAAGAGGCCATGGCCACAGGGGAATCGCTGCGGGTGGTGATGCACTGCTGGAGCGGATCCCCGGAGGAGACGCGGCTCTTTGTGGAGCTGGGCTGCTTTATTAGCTTTAGCGGCATCGTGACCTTTAAGAACGCGGAGACGGTGCGCCGCTCGGCCTTGGAGGTGCCCCTGTCCCAGCTTCTGGTGGAAACCGACTGCCCTTTCCTAGCCCCTACTCCCTTCCGCGGCAAACGCAACGAGCCGGCCCACGTGCAGCGGGTGGCCCAAACCTTGGCGGAGTTGTTGCAGATCCCCTTGGAGGATCTGGCCCAACAAACCAGCCAAAATGCTGCTCGCCTCTTCCGCCTTCCCCAGCAAGGCGACGGCGGAGGAGATCCTCCTGCTCTGAGGGCCGCCGGCAACCAGCCCAATCGCGAGGCGTGTGCAAACCGCTAGCGGCGTTTGGAGCGGCGAGCCTGACGTTCTGCCTCGTTGCGCCGCCGCCGATCCCGCCAGTCGATCAAGGTGATGTAACCAACGCCCAAAGTTATGGCTGCTAGGAGCAAAAAGATGCCCCCATAGGCAAGGCGGAGGATCCAGGGCAAGGCGGTTTCCATGGGGCTAGAGGCACTGAAGGACGGCGGGGAGGCTCAGGGCTACATGCCGTTGCGGCCCCAAACCACAAAGGCAATCGAAAAGGCAAAGAAAGCAGCAACGGCAACCCAGCCAAAGGTGATGATGTCCATAGGTCTAGCCGAGCAAAGAGGGCTTATCGGGGTGATCCCATTTTAGGGGATGGGATCCCCACCGCCTCCACAATCAAGCCCAATTGGGGAGGAGGTGCTAGAGCTCTTGCGCTCTCAGGGTTTGCACGCCTTGCCGCGACCAGGTCACTGCTCCAACGCGCTCGGCTAAGTAGAGAGGCCGCTGCCTCTGCCGAAACCAAGTAACCACTGCCTCGCCGGCGGAGCCAGAGCTGATGCCCGCCTGCACCTGAAAGCGCTCCAGCAAGTCCAGGATTAGGGATCCCCCATCCCACCACAGCCAGTCAATTTGGGCCGGCAGCAGGGGAGATCCGGTTAGCTCGGCCTGGACCTGGGTGCTGGCGGATCCCAAAAGCAGCCAGCGGGATCCTTCGGCCTCCAGGGTCAACACCAGGGGGTTGGTATGGACAGCCTGCAGCTTCAGCCGCTCGGAAAAAGGGATGCGGTCGGCGGGCCGCAAGACTTGATAGGGGATCCCGGCAGCTTGCACGGCACTGAGGGAGCGCAGGTAGCTTTCGGAAGCGGCGTTGATCCCGCCCCCGTCCCAGAAGTGCCCAATGGAGAAAGCCGAAAGCAGGATCTCCCAAGCGCCATTGGCAGAGCCCCTAGAGGTCATGGCTACCGCTCCCTCCAGACGGCGCAGGCCCTGCTGCCGCAGAAAAGGCAGCACCGTGCGCTCGGCCAGGCGGGGATCGCCGCTGTTGAGCAAGAGGTGGCGTCCTTCTGCCTGAATGACCAGAATGGGGATGGAGCCACTGGCCAAAGCGGTGATCTGAACTGGCGGCCCCGGCCACAACCTCGGCCCCAGCAGGATGGCGGCCATGATCAGGGTAGTGCCCTGCCAGCGGAAAGCCCGTCGCCACTGCGGCCAAAAGGTGAGGGCCACCAGCGCCCCGTAGAGGAGCAGACACTGGAGCAGCGAGACCCTGCCGGTGTAGTAGGAACTTAAGGGCCAGCTCGCCATCCAGCTCACCCAGTTGATCAAGGGTGTGATCAAAAACGTCAAGGGCTGGGCCAGCAGGGATCCCAGCCCCGGCCAGAGCAAAGCCACAAAGGCCACCCCAAACCCGGCCACCAGCAGGGGCAGCAGCAGGATCAGCAGCAGCGGGTTGGCCAGCAGGGAATAGGTGGGGATGCGGCCAAAGATGGCCACTTGCAGCGGCAAGGTCCAGATCTGGGCGGCCAGAGGAACAGCCAAGGCGGTAGCCACTGCTGGGGGCAAGAAGTCCAAACGGGAAACAATGGGAGCTGTCCCCACCAGCAGGCCCAAGGTGGCGGCAAAGCTGAGCTGAAACCCCAGGTCTGTAATCCACTGTGGCTGATAGAGCAACAGCAAAACCGCTGCCACCAGCAGCGTTCCCAGGGGGTTGAGCCTAACTTTCCCCTCCAGCCGCGGCTCCGTCAGTACCAGCATGGCCGCCACTCCCATCACTGCCGCCCGCAGCACCGAAGGGGTAAACCCTGTCAAGGTAAGGTAAACCCCCAAAACCGCCAGGAGGATCCCCTGCTGCAGGCGCACTGCCAGCCGCCGCGTTAGGACAAACACCACCCCCAGCAGCAACGACACGTGAAACCCAGAAGCGGCCAGAACATGGGCCATGCCGATTTCTCGGAAGGCATCTTGCAAATCGAAGTCCAACTGGCCAGCCCGGGATCCCAGCACCAGCGAGGCCAAGAGGTTCCCCTGCCGCTCTCCCAGACCGGCGATGAACGCCTCCCGCACCCGCCGCCGCAACACCCAACCTCCCCAGACTTTTCCTCCCGGCTGCGGGATCACCTCGCGGGCGCTGAAACCGGCAAAAGCTCCCTGGCGCTGCAGGTAGGCTTGAAAGTCAAAGCTGCCCGGGTTCAAAGCCGGACTGGGAAGGTAGAGGGATCCCACCAGGCGCACCCGCTGGTTGGGATGGAGATCCCTGCCCTGGAGGGCTGCCGGGCTAGCAGTGACGTAGAGCTTGCCGCTCACCTGGCGGGCGGTGGAGTCGGCCTCCAGCACCTGCTCCGCCTCGAGCCAGAATTGCCGCCGCTCGCCGCGGGTAGGACGGGGCTCCGAAAGGACAGTGCCCACCAGACTCACCTGCGCCTGCGGGGCTAGAAGGCTAATATCCGTCGGGCCGGGGAGAGGCTGCCGCCAGCCCAGGTAGGCCCAAGCCAGGCAGCCCACCAACCCCGCCGCCAACCAGGTGCGCCCCAGGCGCGGCCGTTGCCGGTAGACCAGGGATCCCACTAGCCCCAGCCCTAGAGGGATCCCCCACCCCCAGCCGCTCACTGCCGGCCAGGCCCGCAGCAACAGGCCTAGGATCCAGCCCAGCCCCAGCAGGTAGGTTCTCTCCATCTGCTCTCAGCGCGCTTGCCCCCACTGTACTCTCCTACCCAAGCGGGATCCATAGCCCTGTCTTAACCTGCCCTGCTGGCTACCCCCCAGCTCAAGCTCGTTTGGCGACCTCTCTCGGTTCCTTGCCGGTCAACTTCCTGAATTGGGAAATAAAGATGGATGGCCCACCGGCTCTGCGCCGCGATATCCTAAGGATCGAACCACCAGCAAGGGGTGAGACTGCTCATGGACAGCACTTTGCTACAAGCAGCTCGCCAGATCTACCAGCTTCATCTTCAGCACCGCCCAGAGGTGGTGGAGCAGCCACCGCGGGGCGTGGTCATCCATCGCCGTACCCTGCGGGGCGACTTGATTTTCTCGGAGTTTCCCATTCTCTTGCCTCAGGAGACCTTTATTCCCTTGCAGCAGTTGGAGCCGCTGCGCTGAAGCCCTGCTCCCCTGCCCATCTGGAGGGTCTACGCTATACGATGGCAGAGTTAGTCTTTGTTGCCTGGGAACGGCGGTGAGGGCAGACTTCCTGGCCAGCGCCTGGGAACTGCGCCTGTTGGGCTGGGTGCTGGTGCTGATCCTAGGGGCCTGCGTGGGCAGCTTTATCAACGTGGTGGTCTACCGCCTACCGCGAGGTCTTTCTCTACTCTATCCCGGCTCCCACTGTCCCCACTGCAAGACGCCCCTAGGGCCGACGGAGAACCTCCCCATCCTGGGCTGGTTCTTGCTGCGTGGTCGCTGCCGTCACTGCGGGAATCCCATCGCCTGGCGCTACCCTGCCGTCGAGGCCTTGACCATGGGTCTGTTTGGCCTCAGCGTTGGGGTTCTGGGATTTTCTCCCCGCGGGATCCTCACCTGCTTGTTGTTGGGCTGGCTGCTGGCGCTGGCCTTGGTTGACCTGGATACGTTTTTGCTGCCAGAAGCGCTCACCCGCTCTGGCTTGCTGGCAGGACTGCTGGCCCGCTTGGTGCTGCCTTGGCTAGAGGGATCCAGATCCCTGGCCGCTACAGGCTCGTCTTTGGTGGCTGGGATTGCAGGCGCGGTGCTGGGCATTTGGCTAGTGGAAGGCATTGGTTTGGTGGGCCGCCAAGTTTTGCGGCGGGAGGCCATGGGCGGAGGAGATGGCAAGTTGCTGGCCCTCATTGGCATGTGGCTGGGCTGGCAGGGGGTGGTCGTGACCCTCCTTTTGGGTTCCGCGTTGGGCTTGCTGGTTAGCTTATTGGCCATGGCCAGAGGACGAGCTCGCCTGGGCAAACCTGTTCCCTTTGGACCCTACCTGGCTCTAGGCGGGGCTGTGGCTGCCTTGGCAGGATCCCCGTTGGTCGAAGCCTACTTGCGCTGGGTCAACCTGCTGGAGTAGACGCTATTCCTGCAGGCGGCAACTCTCTGGGGTAGCGACGGCTGGATCCACGCAAGGACTGGCGATGGCAAAACCCACAGACCAACCAACGCTCCAGCTCGGCAGCAGGAGTGGGGCAGCCGCAGGCAGGGCAGGGAAACAGGTTTTGCTGGGTTTGTTGCCGTTTCACTAGCCGAGCCCAGCGCTCAAAGGCAGCTTTGGCCTCTTCAGAAGAGGGAGATAAGCTGGAGCAGCGAGGGGTGGTAGGCCGCTTGGGAGTTGAGGATACAGGGGGAGGGGGGTAGAACCTGTCCACCAGTTCCGCATCCGAGGCAAAAGAGTTAGCTAAGCTGGATGCCGCATGCCAAGCGGCAGGGCTAAAGCGGATATCCACGAGGGGAGGGTGGAGGCGGCTGTTGAGTTTCTTGAGAATCCGTTGGCGCTGGAAGGTGAGGTTCTGAGCCCAAGCAGGGGTAGAAGTGGCCACCTGCAGCACCTGGCGGCGCAGGTTGACCGGGTAGGTTTGCGCGGCTACCGCTTCTCCCACCACTTCCGGCCAGATCTGCCGCAGGGTCTGCATTTGGTTGAGCTCGGCCCAAAGGGGGTGGCCGCTGAAACTGGCCAACACACGCTCCAGGCTTTGCAGCATGGTGTCTCTCCCTAACCCTAATCCTTGTCTTCCGAGAACTGGGCTGCTTCGCTGAGGGCCGACTGGATAGAAGCAGCGTCAGGCAGAGAACGGGATCCGCCGTTGGGGCTGAGGGAAACCAGTCCTTCCAAGCTGCGGATGTGGATGTCTTGCTGGGGGAAGGGGATGCGGATCCCGCGCCGCCGAAATTCGGCCTCGATGGCGAAGTTGAGCTCGCTGATCAAGACAAATTGGTCCTGAGGACGGTTGATCCACACCAACAGCTCAAAGTTAAGGGAAGAAGGCCCAAAAGATCTAAGCCACACCTGCGGGGGCGGGTTGGTTAGAACCCGCGGATTTCCCCTAGCAACGGCAAGTAGGGCTTCGGTAACCACCTTTGTGTCGGAGCCGTAGGCTACGCCCACGGGAATGTGGATGCGGCAGCGGGGATCCCGGTAGCTCCAGTTCACCACCTTTGACTCGGTGAAGCGAGAGTTGGGCACAATGACAAAGATGCGATCCAAGGTGCGCAGGACAGTAGCCCGCGGGCCAATGTGCTCTACTGTGCCAAGCAAGTTGTCCACTTCGACTAGATCCCCAATCTGGATGGGACGCTCTAGGAGGATGGCGAGGTAGCTAATGTAGTTGTTGGAAAGGTTTTGCAGGCCAAAGCCAATTCCTAAGCCCACCGCCCCTGCAATCACAGCCAAGGAGCTGAGGTTGAGGCCGCTAAAGGGCAGCACTAGCAGGATCCCAAATAGGGTGAGGACGTATTTAAAGATGGCCGCCGTCGACTCCTGGGTGCCCAAGTCCAGCCCAAGGCGACCCAAAAACCGCTGCTTCAAGCCAACGCTGATATAGTGGGCAACCGTAAAGACCAAAGTGGCCAGGACAAAGAAGACCAATAGGCTAGCGATGGAAACATTGGAATTGGGCAGCGGCTGGATGAGAACGCCCAGTGCTGTGTTCACCACCTGCCCCAAGCGCGCGTAAAAAGCCCGCTGAAAGGGCCGCAGGGCGGGTATGAAGCTAATGCCGCGGTCCAGCGAGATGCCGGCAATAAGCATTGCTCCTAGGCTGCGCAGCAGGGATCCTCCCATGTCGATCCAGCTTCCCCAACCTGGGTCAGCCCGGAGCTCTAGCCACCTCTGCAGGCGGACGAGGCTACGGTCGAACAGCCGCCAGAGAAAGAACCCCACAGCCACGCTGGCCAGCCCAGCCAAGGTAGTGAGTACTAGCACGCGCGGATCCCGCGTCCGCTGCAGATCCAGCCAATCCTGCCGGTACTCGGCGATGGCTTGTTCCAGCCGCCGTGCCCAACTGTTGGCCACTAGACGCACATCGTTGAGGCTTACCTGAGCCAGCGGCACCCTGCGCTCGGCAGCCGCATCGGCATAGGTGACGGTAAACAAGTACCGTTGGGTGGCCTCAAAGCGGCCTCTTTCTCCCAGCCGGAGAACGTACTGCCCATTGGCATCCTGAGCCACCCGCACCTCTGGCTCCGGCAACTGGCCCTCTTCCAAAAAGCGCTCGATGATTGCCCGCACATTATCAGCCCGCACGTCGCTGGGGTATTCTGCCGTTTGCAGGCGAAACACCGGGACTCCCCCCACTAGCACTGCTGTGCCCTCTTGGCCAGTCAACGGGATCCCCAGCGGGGTTGGGGAAGGAGCTCCCTCGGGGGCAACTCCAGGATCCCGCAGCTCAAGAGCCTGCGCCAAGCGGCCCTCAAAGGGGGCAGAGAGGGCAGGGGAAAGCCAGAGACCGATCCCCACTGTCAGCCCCAGCGCGAGTACAGCCCCCTTCAGCAAGAGGGAATCTCGAATGGCTCGGCGGAGGCGAACATCCATGGTTTCAGGAATCCCGAGGAGGCTTGGCGGTATGCCCATGGTGGCACAAGCAGGTCCTGCGGCTGGGGAGGCAGGCTGGGAGTTTAGGCACTCCGAGGGTGGCCCAAAAGCCGTTGGCGCAGCTTTTTAATTTGGTCGCGCAGCCGGGCAGCCTCTTCAAATTCCAAGTTTTTAGCTGCCGCTTTCATCTTTGCATCTAGCTCGCTAATGAGCTCTGGAATTTTGGAGAGAGGGATCTCATCCAGCGCTGGCAAGGCTTTTTCCAGATCCTTGCCCTTGAGTTTGCGGGAGATGGCTAAAAAAGACAAAATGGCGTTGCTGTTTTTCTTAACGATGGGCTTAGGGGTGATGTTGTGCTGGCGATTGTATTCCAACTGAATTTGGCGGCGGCGCTGGGTTTCGGCAATCGCTCTTGCCATGCTGCTAGTTAGCGTGTCAGCATACATCACCACCATGCCGCGGACATGGCGCGCTGCCCGCCCAATCATCTGGATTAGGGATCGCTCCGCCCGCAAAAATCCCTCTTTATCTGCATCCAAAATGGCTACCAAGGAGACTTCTGGCAGATCCAACCCCTCCCGCAACAAATTGACCCCCACCAGGACATCAAAAGCTCCTTCCCGAAAATCTTGGAGGATCTCAATGCGCTCGATGGGGGTAATCTCAGAGTGCAAATAGCGAACCCGGATCCCGCGTTCCTGCAAGTACTCGGTGAGATCTTCAGCCATGCGTTTGGTAAGGGTGGTTACGATGACCCGTTCCGGGAAGCCCTGCTGCGAGCGCTCTAGGCGCAGGTAGATTTCTGAGAGCAAATCCTCCACTTGACCGGCTGTGGGGCGGACATGCACTTCTGGATCCACCACACCAGTGGGCCGAATAACTTGTTCTACAACCCGGCCTGTGCCCGGTATGTAGAACTTCAGGGGTTTGCCATTTTCCACCACGGTTTCAAACTGAGCTTCGCTTTGTTCTAATTCCCAGTTGCCGGGCGTGGCGGAAACAAAGATGCATTGGTGGACTTTGGCCCAAAATTCCTCGGCTTTAAGGGGGCGATTGTCAAGGGCGCTGGGCAGGCGAAAGCCGTGATCCACCAACACCTGTTTGCGGGCGCGATCCCCATTGTACATGCCCCGGATTTGCGGCACTGTAACGTGGGATTCGTCCACCACCAAGAGCCAATCGTTGGCCTTGAAGTAGTCCACCAAGCAAGCAGGCGGCTCCCCTTCCTTGCGCCCCGTCAAATGCCGGGAGTAGTTTTCAATGCCGTTGCAGTAGCCCACCTCCCTCAGCATTTCCAAATCGGAGCGGGTGCGCTGCTCCAGCCGCTGAGCTTCTAAAAGCTTGCCCTGGCGGCGAAAGAGATCTAGCTGCTCTTCCAGCTCTTCCTCAATGCTGCGGATGGCCTGTTCTAGTCGCTCTTCGGGTGTTACAAAGTGGCGAGCTGGATAAACCCTGAGGGCGCTGACGCTGGTGAGGATCGCGCCTGTCACCGGGTCAAGGAGGCGAATGGCCTCGATCTCATCGCCAAAAAACTCAATGCGAATTACTCTATCCTCATAGGCAGGCACAATTTCCAGCACATCCCCTTTGACGCGAAACCGCCCCCGCGCCAGTTCCAGATCATTGCGCTCGTACTGGATGCCGACCAGATCCCGCAAGACCTGCCGTTGGTCAATTCGTTGGCCCACTTTGAAGGGGATAGAAGCCTTTAGGTATTCCTCCGGCATGCCCAAGCCGTAGAGGCAGCTTACGGAAGCCACAACAATGACATCCCGCCGTTCAAAGAGGGAGCGGGTAGCCGAGTGCCGCAGCATGTCAATTTCTTCGTTAATGGAAGAAGACTTGGCGATGTAGGTGTCGGTGCTGGGCAAATAGGCTTCCGGTTGGTAGTAGTCGTAGTAGCTGATGAAATACTCGACAGCATTGTAGGGAAAAAGCTCGCGCAGCTCGTTGCACAGTTGTGCGGCCAAGGTTTTGTTGGGGGCCATCACCAGGGTTGGCTTGCCAATCTGCTGGATAGTATGGGCAATGGTAAAGGTTTTGCCAGTTCCGGTTGCCCCTAGCAGAGTTTGAAAGCGATGGCCCTCCAAAATAGACTGCACCAAGCCAGCAATTGCCTGAGGCTGATCCCCGGTGGGCTGGTAGGGGGAAACCAGTTGAAACTCAGACATAGGCCTAACCCTTTACAAGCTGTAGATTTGTCCATCTACCAGCAGATGAGTGATGCCTTTCTTTTGCAACTGCGAGCGCACAATTCCCAGAATGTAGCCGGGAAAGTGGATGACCCGGTAGGGCGGGTGGGTGTTGCTGCCTCGGCGGCTCATTTCGCAAAAGCGCCGGGCCACCTTGTGGTTGTCAAAAACGGGCAGCGTATTGGCATTCTCGATCCCTTCCAAGGATCCCGGCCCCAAAAATTCCTTGAGGGGGCGGGTGGCCAATTCTTGGTAGCGGTCCACCACTACGTAGCAGGTCTCGGGCAGCTCCAGCTCCTCCAGGGGAAGCACCTGAATTTGATGGACAGGCCCAGCGAGGGGATCTGGCTCTGCTTCGGCGTCCTCCGGCAGATCGTCACTGGTGTCTTCCTCCTCTTCCGCTTCATCGTCGTCTGCTTCTGCAGCCAGATCTTCCTGCAGCTCAGCCACCAGGTGGACTGGCAGCGCTTCAGGGGGCAGTTCTGCTCCTTCGCCCGCTTGATTAGAGGCGTCCTCTGGAGACAAAACCTGTTGTGGCTGGGGTATCTCTTCCTTGTCCCTGTCTTTGCGGCGGGCTGCTAAGCGTCTGAGCTGGATTAGCTGCTGGTACTCGTCAGGAGGGATATTTTCCTTGAGAACGCGGGTGATGGTGGCGAGGCTGACGCGGAATTGCTCCGCCAGTTCAGCAACAGTAGCTACCGAGTCGCGGTAGGCATTGACGATCTGCTGTTGTTCTTGCTTTGACAGTTTGCTGCGAGCCATCGCCATTCACCCTCTCCCAAAAGTTCTTATGGGCAGGCGGCGTTGACCGGCACACCCGCCTGAGGCCGACGGCCAGTGCTTCCCAGTCTAACCCCTTGCCACTCAAGACGCGGCTCCTTTTGAGCGAAAAGCGTGCCCATTCAAAATGCAGGCCAGGGGAGCGAGCAGGCAAGGGGCATCAGGGGTGTAGAGCGGTGATCAAGTCCGCTTTGTTGAGCAGCAAGTCTGGTGGGCGGCAGTCCACAAGCGTTGGAAATTGGAGGAGCTCCTCAACCCTCTAGTCCTCGTTCGCGACAGCGGTGCGGCAGCGCTCCATCAGGTAGCAGAGGCAATCTTGGCGGATGATATGGCTATTGAGGGTGAGCATGGCTGGCACAAGAGGCACACGGGTGCGAATTTCCCCATCCTGGGCATAGAAAAAGCGCTCCGCCACATTTTGGCCTTGCTCATCTTGCACCTCCAGGTAGAAACCGTTGGTGGTCCATCCAATGCAGGTGTGGGGAGGTAACTCCCGAAAGTTAAGCAGATCCAAGTTGGGGGGGAAGCGCAGGTGTGGCTGGGATCCCTGCGGCTTGCTCTCTTCTTCCCCAAAGCTAAAGCTCACCTCTTCCGGGATCCTGACAATGGCGATGCTGTGAAAGAGGTCGATGTCTTGTCTAAGGACGGGGCGCTGCGGGATGGCCGAAAGATGAAGACAGGCTTGCAGAAATGCGTAGGCATGCTGGGTGCCGTAGGGCTGATCCGGCTTGCCGCACTCCAGGGTCACTGCCGGGCAGAAGCGCCCAAAGGCCATGCTCTGCACGCCTTCTGGCCGCCTGAAGTAGAGGACAGTGCGACCAAACAAGGTGGCCAGGTGCAAGGTGGAAGGATCTAGGTAATTGACACAGGCGTAATGGGGGTTGGTGCCCGTGTTGTTGTGGATGTCAACGCTGGCAAAGACGCCGCGTTGCCGCATCTGCCGCAAAACCGCCTCGGCCATGGCATGCTCGGGGGTGGAGCCGGGGCCCCAAATGCGGTTGTAGTCTGGCTGGCCGTCCAGGCGCCGCTGCCCATAGCGAGCAGCCCGTACATTGCCGATGAAGAGGGACAGAGAACGGGGCAGTTCTCGCTCGCGGTAGCAGCGCAGAAGCTGTCGCACTGCCTGCCAACCAGTGGTTTCGTTGCCGTGCAGCAGGACAGACACAAACAAGGGGGGATCCCGCCTTCCCCGCAGATGGATGAGGGTTGGCCCGCCCAAGCGGTCGTAGAGTTGATGGGCCTCTAGCTCCAGGAGTTGATCCGGCAGGTGGTCGAGAACGGTGAGCATGAGGGTTGGGCAAGCACTTCAACGCAAACTCTTGGCTGCTCAGGAGCAGAAATGAACAACTGGCTACCGTGCTGGTGGCTTGGGTCGTCGCCCTGCCCTTTGATCTGAGAAGGCATCTCCCCCCTTCCAAGCTGGGCAAGGGATCCATCTTGCCCAGGGGGATCCCCTGCCATACGGGGAGGGCGCTTTCCTAGTCGAGATCCCAAGTGTGTACCGGCTGACCTTGCCGCTGCCGTTCCCAGTAGGCACAGGTCAATTGTTGCATATCTTTACCATGCTGGGGACGTAGCGCCGCTGCCAGGTGGCCCCATTTTGCAGCTCTTGCTGCAACTGCCGCAGAGCCGAGCCGACCAAAACCTGTGGCCGGCTGTTGGGGCCAGTTCCGGCACCACCAGCGAATTGTTCACGGCCTCCAGGTAGGCTGAGTTAATCGGGGCTGGATCTCCCGGGGGGTGACCAGCCAGGCTTCCAGCTCAAACCCGCCCCGCCCACCAGGGATCCCTGGGCAGAAGGCCGGCAAATGGGATCCAGCCCCGGCACACCGGCGAGCCAGCGGTCGAGCAAATCCGTTTCTTGCTGCAGCCGAGCTTTGAACAAAGTCTTCGTCGCTAAAACTCAGGCAGGCGATCTACTGGCCCATCGGGTCAACTCCGCGGCTTTTGATAAGACCACCGTATCGCTGCTGCCAGGGATCCCGGGGTAGGACAGTTTACCGCTGTTGCCTCCTGGCCAGCCCTAGCCTATGGTTGCTGGCTGGATATCCCAGGGCACTGACTTGGTCAGCTAGCCTGCCGTTATCGAGACATCTTCGATGCGCAGGGCAGGAAAGGCAGCCGTGCCGTTGAAGACAGTTACTTCCCGGGAGATGGCAGAGATATTGCGCAAACAGTCGTAGAGGTTGCCGGCAATGGTGGTCTCCAGGATGGGGCGTTTTTCGCCGCCTTTGACCAAGAAGCCCCCTTTCACCACCCCGGAAAAGTCGCCGGTGATGGGGTTGCTGCTGCCGGAAAGACGGGTGACAATAATGCCCCGCTCCATGGCATACAGCTCAGCCAGGGGGGTTGTCCCCGGCGCCACTCTCAAACAAGCTGGCCCCACTCCTGGCAAGCTGCCCGCTCCGCCTGTGGCATGGCCATTGGAGGGAACGCCGGCAGCCCGGCCCTCGTAGCTGTTGTACATGAAGTTGCAGAGGATCCCTTCGTGGATTAGGGGGGTAACTTGGCGGGGGATCCCCTCGCGGTCAAAGGGCTCGATGAGGTAGCCGGGCAAGCCCAGGCCTTCCGAAACCAGCGTCAACAGAGGGCTGGCGATAAGGGATCCCATCTTCTGCGCCAGGGGGCTTTTGCCTTTGCGCACTGCATCCGCCCCCAGCACAAAGAGGAGGTCTCCCAGAAACTCCTCCACCACATCCGGCGGCAGGACGATGGGGCCACGAAAACTCTCTCCCTTGCTAGCCCCCAGGGCCCCCACGCACTTTTGCACAAAGCGATCAAAAGCTCGCTCTAGGGCCGGCACTAGATCCGCCCGCTTCTGGACGCTGTCGCCGTCGTAGGCAAAGCTGCCTACCTCATCCCCATCGATGGCCATGCCAAATAGGGATCCGCCCGCCTCAACGCTGTGGTAGTTGGCGCGGATGCCGGTGGAAGAAGCAATGGCCACGGTATCCTCTTCCACACTGAAGGAGCCGCTGTCGATGGTGATGCGCGGGTCTTTGGAGCGCACCCACTCCACCAGTTGGGATCCCAGTTGCGTCAGCTCGGCAGCATCCAGCTCCAGCAGGCCTGGGTCAAGGGCAAAGGGCACCTGAGGTAGAGGCTGGGGATCCGGCAGGCCGTTGAGGGGATCCGCCGGCGAAGCCTTGGCCATGGCCACCGCCTCAGCTGCTGTTTCGGCCAGATCCTCTGGGCGGTTGGAGGTGGCAAAGCCCAGCCTGCCGCCACAGAAAACCCGAATGCCAAACAGGGTTTCACAGCTAGTGCGAACCAGGTTGAGGTCATTTTTCTCAAAAGTGACTTCCGTCTCGCGGCCTGAGTTGGCAAACACCTCGGCTTGGTCAGCGCCGGCAGCCAAGGCCTTTTGCACACCCTGTTCGCAGAGATCTAGCAAGTTTTCGGGGGAAATAACAGAGCCGGGCATGGCTGAGAGCGGCAAGAGAACAGTTCTATTATCAACCTAGGGCCAAGATCTCGCTCAGGAGCAGGAGACAAGCCCTCCCTCAGGCGGCGGCCCCTACTCCAGCGGCTGATCCGAAAAAAGCAGGGGAGCGATATTGGCCGCCTGGTTGAGCGGGATCTCGTCGTGGATGGCGTACTGGTAAAACTGGTCTATGCGCCGGCACAGGCCCTCTGGGGTTAAGGCCTGCACGTTGGAGCTGATGATGTAGCTCTGGGCAGGAGAGGTTCGGAACGCCTGAAAGGCTTTGCGACAAAACGCCTGCTTGGCTTCGGGATCGGCCTGGCGCCACTCCGGCCCCGTTAGTTTGCCAGATAGTCCTGGCTCAGTTGCTGCCCAAGCGCTGGACGCGACCCAGGGCAGTCCCGTGCCCAAAACCAGACACGCCAGGAGGAGCAATAGAAGTCTCGCTTTCAGAAGCACCTGCTGCCAAAAGAGCCACAGCGGTTGCCCATGTTGCACCATCGTTGGATAGGCTAGGGGGTAAATTGGAATGCCAGAGCACTTCTAGCCATCCTACCGCTCCTCGCTCGCCCCCAGGCAGCGGTAGGGTAGCAGCCAGTCCTTAACCCATGGCCCGTAGCAGACCCCGCCGAAAGCAGCGCTTTCCCCACCTCCTCGGCTCCAAGTGGACTTCGGTTCAGCCTGTGCTGGGCTGGCGACATTTTCAGGTTACCGCTCGCCAAGAGGGGGAAGGGGGGGTAGTGTTTGCCGAGCTCAAGGCCGTCTGCGATCCCCAGGTGCGCCTCTGGGTCAACGCGGCCACCCTGAAGAACCGGGATCTCTGGCAGCCGGGCTGGACGCCGCTGGAAGGGGGGCTTTCCTGCGGGCGGCAGGATCCCCTTCTGGACAGGGCTGGGGGATAGTTTCTCTCAAGCTGGGGCTCAGGGATCGATTAGGATCATCTCTCTAGTGTGGTGTTTTAATTCAGAAGCTTGAGGAGAAGAAAGCGAGATGGCCAGATGTGACGTTTGCGGAAAAGATCTTAGCTACAGCGATTATCAGTGGGCCAAGCGCTGCGCCAATCCCTACGGGAAGTCTCACCTCATCTGCTTCGACTGCTACAGTGGTTCGTCTTGTCCCATCTGCTATTCCCCTCTGGAGCTGGCAGAATAGAAAGAGGCGCTCTCAAAAGCTGCTTGTCGGTTACTCGACTCCCATCCCCCTAGCTCCTCGGAGGGGGCGATGGTCGACAAGGGTCTCGATGGTTTTCCCAAGGGAGCCGGAAAAGTGCGCATTGGCCAGGGCTACGACATCCACCGCCTCGTCGAGGGGCGCCCCCTGATCCTGGGCGGGATCCGGATCCCTTACGAAAAGGGGCTATTGGGCCATAGCGACGCCGATGTCCTCACCCACGCCATCATGGATGCTCTCCTGGGGGCTGCCGCTCTGCGGGATATTGGCTACTACTTCCCCCCTGAAGAAGAGCGTTGGAAAGGGGCAGATAGCATCCTTTTACTACAGCAAGTGGTGCAGCTGGTGGGCCAAGAGGGCTGGTGCGTTGCCAATGTAGACAGTGTGGTGGTGGCGGAGCAGCCCAAGCTCCAGCCTCACATCCCTGCCATGCAGGCTCGTCTAGCCGAGGCTATGCAAATATCGCCCAAGCAGGTAGGGATCAAGGCCACCACCAACGAAAAACTGGGTCCTGTAGGTCAGGGGGAGGCTATGGCTGCCTTTGCTGTAGCCTTGCTGGTGGAACGCTGAGGGCATTCCTACCTCACCGTTAACTCCACATCCCCTGTGCTTCTCAGGACGTTGATTCCCACCCCTCCTGCCTGGAGATACAGGCCAATGTCCAGGGATCCGCGCCCCACCTGAATGTTTTCGAGGGTAACATGGGGCAGCCACAGGGGCAGGGTGGGCTGAGTCAGGTGCACCCGCTGGGCCAAGCCGTCGATCTCCAGGCCCAGGCAGGCCTGCAGCAGCAGGAACACGCTGGCCGCCGCCCAAGACTGGGGCAGACAGGCCACCGGATAAAGGGTGGGGCCTTCCCGCTGGCGACGCCGAAAGCCACAGAACAGCTCTGGCAGCCGCCGCAGCTCCAGAAACTGGCTGGCATCGAACAAGGCTGTCAACACCTGGGCCGCCTCCGCCTTATAGCCATAGCGGGAGAGCCCTGCCGCAATCAGGGCATTGTCGTGGGGCCAGATGGAGCCGTTGTGGTAGGACATGGGATTGTAGCGCCCTTCCCCTTCCGCCAGGGTGCGGATCCCCCAGCCGCTAAAAAAAGCCGGCTCCAAGAGTTGCCGGGCAATGCGCTCGGCATGCTGCGGGTGAGCGATCCCGGAAAACAGGCAGTGGCCCATGTTGGAGCTGCGCACGCGACAGGGTTGCTTGCGCCCGTCCAAAGCCAGGACGTAGCCGCCCAGCTCTTCACACCAAAACTGCTCCCAAAACTGCTGCTGCAGCTTTTCTGCTTGCTGCCGCAGTTGCGCCGCCTGCTCTTGCCGCCCCAATAGCTCTGCCATCTCCGCTGCCAACAGCTTGGCCTCGTAGGCGTAGCCCTGCACCTCGCACAGGGCTATGGGTGGCTCCGCTAGGGATCCGTCGGCATAGAAGATGGCGTCTTCCGAATCTTTCCAGCCCTGATTGCGCAAGCCCCGTCGCGCCTTGCTGGCATACTCCAAGAAGCCGTCGCCATCCAGATCCCCGTAGGTGTCCATCCAGCTTAGGGCTGCTTCGATGTTGGGCCACAACTGCCGCAACAGCTCGAGGTCGCCGCTGCGGCGCACATAGCGCCCTGCTAGCACCACAAACAGCGGTGTTGAGTCGATGCTGCCGAAATAATTGCCAAAGGGGATCTCGCGCGTCTTGGCCATCTCGCTGTAGCGCTGCTCGTGCAAGATCTTGCCCGGCTCGGCGTCGCGGCTGGGATCTACCTCCTGGGCCTGGTGGGCTGCCAGGTACAGCAGCACTCCCCGCGCCAAATCGGGAAACCACCAAAGGGTGGCTAGGGCAGTGATCAGCGCGTCGCGGCCAAAGACTGTGGCAAACCAAGGTACGCCAGCGTGGGGATAGAGCCCATAGGGAGTGCGGGCCAGCATCATCACCAGGTCGTCCCGCGAGGCGTTGAGCCACTCGTTAAACTGAGCGTTGCCAGTGTCGATGCGGTGGGCCAAAGCTCTTAGCGCCGCCCGCTGCTCCCGTTCTGCCTGCAGTGCCTCCTGGTAGGTCAGGGGCGGGATCTCCTCGCCGCCATAGCTGCAGACTACCCTTACTTCTAGATCCCGCTCCTCCTGAGGTGCCAGCGGCACCCACCACTGCGCTAGCTTTTCCGAAACCACGTCCGGAGGAGGGGAAAATAGGAGCCGCGTCTGCCGCTCCAGTCCGTCTAGGCCGCGGTAGCGCAAAGTTACCCCCTCCGGCGTCACCTGGGCCGGCAACAGTTGCCCCCGCTGCGCCCGCCGGATGCCGCGAATCTCAAACATGTCGGCAAAGTCGGCCTCAAAGCGCAGGGTAAGCGGCACGCGGAGCGTCTCCAAGCCGTAGTTGTGAATGCGAATGCGCTCATAGGCCACGTTGTTCCACAAGAAAGTGGTGCGCAAGACGTGTAGCGTCTCTTGTTCAATGAACTGCCCCTCCGAGGTGGTGAACTCGGGGTTGGTGAGATCCACCGCCAGAATGTCCTTGTCTTCCCGCACCTCTGAGCTGAGCAGCAGAAACTGCTTCCCCTGCAAGTCCAAGACCAGCCGAGATAAAAAGCGGGTGTCATCGCGAAACAGGCCGTGATCCCGGATGCCGAGGGGGCGCATGTTTCCCAGGCGGTCAAAAACAGCAAAGCAGTTGTCCTGCTTGAGGACGTGGGGACGCGCCTCCACCAGCGAAGCGCTGGCGCGGATGTAGTACTGATCCTGAATCTGGATGATGTCTTCGGCCATCTCGGTCTTCGCACCCAACCAAAGCAGCAAAACAGCAGCCTCGCAGCTAGCTCAAGCTTTACCTGGGCAGAGTTGACAGGCCAGGGGTGGCTTTCTTCGAGCGCTCCTGCCGCTCGTTCACCAACTGGTTGTAGAGGGCCTCGTATTCCGACACCATCCTCTCGACGCTAAACCGCTCCTCAAACACCTGCCGCACCCCAGCTCGGTCCAGGGATCCCACCTTTTCCAAGGCCTCCACTGCCTCTTCCACGGAGTCAACAATAAAGCCGGAGCGGCTGTCGGCCATCACCTCGGGCACCGAGCCAAAGCGAGTAGCAATCACCGGCGTGCCACAGGCCATGGCTTCAATCATCACTAGCCCAAAGGGCTCCGGCCAGCGGATGGGAAACAGCACCGCGTAGGCCTTGCCCAAGAACTCGTTTTTCTCTTGGTCAGTGATTTCCCCAATGATCTCCACATTGGGATGGCGGCTAGCCAGAGGCTTAATTTCTAGCTCGTAGTACTGGCGATCCACCGCGTCGATCTTGATAGCAGCCTTCAGCGGCATCCCTGCCCGCGCGGCAATTTCAATGGCCGTGTCCAACCCTTTTTCCGGCGAGACCCGGCCCAGAAAGGCCAGGTAATCCCCCTTTTCTGGGTAGAAACGGTGGAGATCCAGGGGTAAGCCATGGTAGACCGTCCCTACCCAGCGCGCCTGGGGCAGCGGCCGCCGCTGGGCATTGGAGATGGAGACCACCGGAATGTCCTGAAACTCGCTGTAGAGAGGCTGCAGCTCCGGAATGTCCAGTCGCCCGTGTAGAGTGGCCAAAAAAGAAACTTGAGGGTGGCGGCGGGCCAGGGCGTAGGGATAGTAGTCGATGTGGCCATGGATAATGTCAAACTCGTTGGCCATCTGAAAGGCCTTCTCCACCATCAAGATGTGGGGAGCCACCGTATCAATGGCCGTGGGATCCAAGCGCAAAGCCCGCTCCCGGAAAGGGATCAAGCGAGCCTGGGTCTGAGAGTCGCCGCTAGCAAATAGAGTCACCTCGTGCCCGCGCCGCACTAGCTCTTCAGTTAACCACGAGACCACCCGCTCGGTGCCGCCGTAGAGCTTGGGGGGTACACTTTCGTGCAACGGGGCAATTTGGGCAATGCGCATCGTTATCCTCCAAACCAAATTGGTAGCCGTTTGGGATTGTTGGTTGCGCCGAGCTGAAAGTCACTTCCCAGGTGCTGACCCCGGCAGCCCAGCCCTGTTACAGCTGGTTGCAGGATTTTCTTACAACCCCTTGGCTAAAGCCGGATGATAAAAAAGAGGGAGCCAGCTAGATCCAGCCTATGGGCTAGCCGGCTGGCTTTGTTGTGTTGGCTGGTGAGAAAATAGTCCATCCCCCAAGCCTAGCCGATTTCCAGCACGAATACAATCGCCTCATGGGCCGGCTATTTCTGCCGCGGCAAACAGAGGCAGAGTACCAAGCCCAAATTTTGGGTCGGCCTGCCTAAGGGATCCCACCATGCCCTACATGGTTATCTACGACGGCCTCTGCAACCTCTGTGCCACCGGCGTTCAGCTCTTGGAGCAACTGGATCGCGGACAGCAGTTTTGCTATGCCCCCATGCAAGATACCTCTACCCTGGCTCAATGGGGGATCCCACCGGAGCAGGTGGAGCTGGGGATGATTCTCATCGATCTGGAGCACCCAGAGCGCCGCTGGCAGGGATCCGCTGCCATTGAACAAATTGCCGCCCTTTTGCCGAGCGGGGAGGTGTGGCTGGCTCTGTACCGCAACTTTCCTGGCTTGAAGGTTCTGGGGGATCGAGGCTACGAACAGATCCGGGATCACCGCTACGAGTGGTTTGGCCGCCGTAACACCCCATACCTATGCGCCCTTCTGGCGGCAGGGCATAGGGATCCGCAGCAGAAGGTTAATGCCTGTGCACTCCAAGTCCTCCATGACCACCGTCGCTGTGCTTTTTTGAGCGCCCTTTGGGTATACTTGAGACTAGACTCAAGGTTTGCCTTTGAGTTTCCCTGGGGTGAGCTGGGCAGCTCTTGCTAAGGACGTTGACCCTAGCAAGTTTTTGAAGGAGATCTGCCATGGCTTCCCGCAACTCAAAATCCCGCTTTCGTCACCCGATAGCTCCCTTGATTTTGGCTTCCTCCCTCGCAGGAGGAGTGGCGGCTTGTTCCCTTACTTCGGATCCTCCGGCTGTTACTCAGCTTCCCCCGACAATTTCAGCTCAGGCGCCAGAAGCAGCAGTGCAGGGCTCTGAGAGCATTGCTTTCTACTACGACGGGGTAAAGACCTCAGTCACCATCAAGGATGCAGCAATCCTTTTTGCCGCCTGCACTCTCAACACTAGCGACACAACCAAGATCGTAGGTTTTGTCAACAACACGCTTAAAGCAGGGCCGATTAAGGAGATTGATGTCACTGGGCTAGGTGACCCGCTGAAGCCCGCTATCTCTGACTTCACGGGCGACGGCACGGTTGACTGCAAAGATGCGGCGGTGCTGTTTGCCGTAGCCACGTTGGGCACGGAGGCGCCTGCGGCCAAGGTTAACGGCTTTTTGTCCGGCACCCTGAAGCTTCCCGAGGTGAATGTTACTCAAACTCAGTTGGATACCCTCTTCAAGACTCCAGCAACACCGACCCCGACGCCAACTCCCACACTTACTGTAACACCCACCCCGACTCCGACCCCGACGCCAACTCCCACACTCACTGTAACACCCACCCCGACTCCGATGCCAGACATGACATGGCAGTTAGAAGCCAAGTTGCAAGAAGCCAACAAGGCCTTCCGCGATGCAGTTGCTTCTGAAATGCAAGTGGCTGCGCGTCAAGCGGGCGTGAAGATCTACACAGACAACTTCGTCGCCATTCCGCTTGATGATGGCAGCTCCGTCGTGGTGAATGCGGGCATCGCCGGGGTGGAGAACCTGACGCTGGAGCAATTGGCGCGGGGTGCTGATGTGCTCTTTGTCTTCCTGCGGCTGCCGCAAGGCTCCGGTCTGCCTTCGGGCTTCTACACTGTGCGGTTTTTCCAAACGCCGGGGACAACGCAATGGAAGGTGCAGTTCAAGAACCTGGATGGACGGGTCGCGCTTGAGACCGATGCGCAAGTAGGGCCGGGAGACCCCGCACAGATAGAGATACCCAAACCCAAGCTAACAGGGGGCGTTTTTATAGACCCAAGAAACCCAATAACCGGCAGTAGAATTGAGATTGATATCCACTGGGAAAAGGGCAATGCTAAGGCATCAGTGCGGCTGGGCACAGGTGGACCTGACCCAACCCCCTTGCCGGCAGAGGGTCAGGTAATCGCGCAGGCAACCGCGAACTTTTACGAGGCAGCCCGCATGATAATCAACACCATCAAGAACAATTCGTACAGGCAGGTCATCATTGGCTCAAGGAATGACAACTTGGTAGTCCACACGGTCTTCCAGGGCGTGGAAGAGCTGACGCTGGACGAGTTGGCCAAGGGGCAGGATGTGTTCTTTGGCTACTTCCGGATACCGCAATCCTCTGGGATTCCTTCTGGCTTCTACACGGTGCGCATCGCACGATCTGCCACGGGCGAGTGGCTTGCACGCTTTGTAGATGCAAAGGGAAATACGGTGAAAGAGGTGCCAGCGACAGTGGGCCGTGGGGAGCGACTAGCACAAAAACCAATCTGGTTGACACTAGACATAGGCACGGGTAACATATGCATTGATGTCCGCGTTGGTCCCATTGTCATTATACTTTGTGAGGAGGGGTTTCCGCTTTTTTGAACGGCACCATCGCTTTCTCCGCTGACGGAACTTTCTTCAAGGTCAGTGGCAACGGAACCTTCTCGGCGTCTTACCTCTCGTGCGGATGAGGACATTCAAGGGGGCATCGGGTGATCAGTCAACCGCTCGGTGCCCCTTCCTTATGTCTCAGGCAATCGCAGAGAAGTGTCATAACTTCGGACTTTGCGGATGTCGCCGACGCCCTGCAAATTCAGATTCCGTGCTTCTCCAAAAGCACCCACAAAATGCTGACAAATAGTGGATGGCAAATTGAGGGCTTGTAAGGCAAACTCAAGTTGGTGAAGGAATCTCTGCATGCGTGGCGGAACAGCTACTGATCCGATGAGTCAAGGACTCCAGAGGGCGGCAGCCCGCCCCTCCTCCTGGCGTCTTCGGAACCGGGCGTCGTTTGATAACGAACTGCCGCCGGTCGCGGAGCGGCAGGTTGGAAAGACAAGTTAAACAAAAAAGGAGGTATAACCATGCCAAACGGAACAAGCACTGCAGTGACCGAAGCAACCCGCCTCAAGGATGTCTTCAATGCCCTCCTTGCGGCAACACTTACTGACGTCTAACAAAAATAGGAGGTATTACCATCCTAGCCGACTCTCTGAAGCCCAAACGCAAGCTCTTAATCTGGGATATTGTCTCTGGCTGGTCTGATAACGGTCAGAACAAGGGGCAATTGATGCCTGCCTTGAACCGCATCGGCACCATCAGAGAAGATGAAGCAGTGATTTGTGTCTTGAAAGACTTTAACCCTACCCTGAGAAATCCAGAACGCTCGGATAATTATCCCGTCATTCGCTACCTGAAAACTTTAGCTGGGCAGAGCCGCAGCAGCCGCAAATCCATTATTCTCATGGAGCCAGAAGCAGTTGTACCCTCAGACTTGAGAGAAGAAATGGTGGTCTGTGACTTTCCCTTGCCCAGCACTTCTGAAATTGAACGAATTATCACCAGCGTTATCCCTCCTAATCTACTGCAGGTGAGCGGTCTTGCTCTTGAGCAACTGATCCGAGCCTGCCAAGGGCTGACGCGGCAGCGCATTGAACGCATCCTGGCCCGCGCCTTAGCCGCCAAGGGCAAGGTCAACGAGGGAGATGTCGATCTGGTTCTGGAGGAAAAAAGCAATACATTCGCCAGACGGAAATCCTGGAATTTTACAGCCCTTCGGAAACCTTGCAAAATGTCGGCGGCCTGGAAAACCTCAAGGCCTGGATTAGAGAACGCCGCAACAGTTTTAGCGCTCAGGCCCGCGACTATGGCTTGCCCAGTCCCAAAGGGATTTTGCTGGCCGGGATCCAAGGCACTGGCAAATCCCTCTGCGCCAAAACCATAGCCCGCGAGTGGCGCATGCCTCTGCTTAGGCTGGATGTGGGGCGGCTGTTCGGTGGGATCGTTGGCGAAAGCGAAAGCCGCGTGCGGCAGATGATCCAAATTGCCGAGGCGATGGCCCCCTGTGTCTTGTGGATTGACGAATTGGATAAAGCCTTTGGCGGCATCAACAGTGAGTTTTCCGGGGATTCAGGCACCAGCAAACGGGTCTTTGGCAGCCTCATTACCTGGATGCAGGAAAAGACCAAACCCGTTTTCATTGTGGCCACTGCCAACAACGTCCGCATCTTGCCGGCTGAGTTGCTGCGCAAAGGTCGGTTTGACGAGATTTTCTTTGTCAATTTGCCAAACCAACGAGAGCGGGAGGAGATCTTTCAAGTCCACATCCAGCGACTGCGGTCCAACCGCGTGCGCGATTTCTCCTACACCGAGCTGGCCGTTGCAACGGAAGACTTTAGCGGGGCAGAAATTGAACAGGCTATCTATGACGCCATGCACGTGGCCTTTAACCAAGATCCACCCCGCGAGTTTACCCAAGAGGATATCCTCAAGCCATTCGCCAAACCGTCCCTCTAGCCGCCATTGCCCGCGACCAAATTCAAGACTTGAAGGCATGGGCTGCTGAGTCGGGAGCTCGAACCGCCTCCCAGGATCAACGGTTGGTTCAAGAGCTGCAAACCCTGGCTCAAAAGAGAGGACTAGGCCCCATTGAAGTCGATAGCCCCTCTTCCGCCCTGAAAGACCTATAGCAACTTGGCAGTGACCTGCTCATCCCGGCGTAGTCGAGGGGGAAGGGGCTGGGTTCAGGCTAGACTGGTAGGTACAAACGGGCAAGACGAGGATCCATGGCAGCAAAAGCGGGGGCAAGACCATCTCCGGCGGGGGGAGAGGAGCAGGAGTGGCCTGCCGGCTTTTGGAACAGCCAGGAGGAGCCCAAGGAGGCCTGTGGAGTATTTGGCATTTTGGCCCCTGGGGAGGAGGTGGCCAGACTAGCCTACTTTGGGCTGTTTGCCCTGCAGCACCGCGGCCAAGAATCGGCGGGGATCGCCACTTTTGAAGGAGCTTTTTGCCGAGTACACAAGGCGATGGGCCTAGTTTCCCAAGTTTTCGACGAGGTAAACCTGGCCCAGCTCAGCGGCGACTTGGCAGTGGGCCACACCCGCTACTCCACCACTGGCTCTAGCCGCGCGGCCAACGCTCAGCCGGTAATCGTGGAAAGCCGCCTGGGGCCGCTGGCTTTGGCCCACAACGGCAACTTGGTCAATGCCGAAGAGCTGCGCAGAGAACTGGAAGCTGCCGACCGCCACCTCACCGGCAGCACCGACTCGGAGTGCATTGCCCACGCCATTGCCCAGGCAGTCAATCAGGGCCAAGGGTGGGTAGAAGCCACCTGTCAGGCTCTGCGCCGCTGCCGTGGGGCTTTTAGCCTGGTCATCGGCACCCCCGAAGGGCTGATTGGAGCGCGGGATCCCTACGGCGTGCGCCCGCTGGTGTTAGGACTTTTGAGCAGCAACCCCACCAGGCAGGAGCTGCTGCAGCCGCAGATGCTGGGTAGCCCCAATTGCCCCGAAGCCCCACGGCTGCACTATGTCTTGGCCTCCGAGACCTGTGCTTTGGATATCATCGGAGCCGATTACCTGCGCCAGGTGGAGCCGGGGGAGCTGGTGTGGATTGACCGGCAGGGGCTGCAATCGGTGCGCTGGGCGGAGGCCAACCCTAAACTGTGCATCTTCGAGATGATCTACTTTGCCCGCCCCGATAGTTGCATGCATGGGGAAAGCCTCTACTCCTACCGGGTGCGGCTGGGAGAACAACTGGCCAGGGAAGCTCCAGCAGAGGCCGACTGGGTAATCGCGGTGCCCGATTCCGGCACCCCGGCAGCCATTGGCTATGCCCGCCAGACAGGGATCCCCTACACCGAGGGGCTGATTAAAAACCGCTATGTGGGCCGCACCTTCATTCAGCCCACCCAGTCGATGCGGGAGCGGGGCATTCGCATGAAGCTCAACCCCCTGGAAGATGTGCTGCGGGGGAAGCGAATTGTTATTGTGGACGACTCGATTGTGCGCGGCACCACCAGCCAGAAAATCGTCAAGGCCCTGCGCCAGGCGGGGGCCACCGAAGTTCACATGCGCATCTCCAGTCCGCCGGTTACCCATCCCTGCTTCTACGGCATCGACACGGACAGCCAAGACCAGTTGATTGCCGCCAAGTATTCGGTGGCAGAAATTGCTGAGAAAATCGGGGTGGACTCTTTGGCCTACTTGAGCTGGGAGGGTATGCTGGCGGCTACAGGCCAGGACCCCAATTCTTTTTGCTCTGCCTGCTTTACCGGCCACTACCCCATTCCTGTCCCAGAGGGGCTAAAGCGCTCCAAGCTCGCTCTGGAGACAGCAGCCAGCCGCAAAGATCGCTAGCCAATGCTGGAGAGCCTGCGGAGGGAACATGACCTTGCGCCTGCGCCAACTGGGGGATCCCATCCTGACTCAAGTAGCTGAGCCGGTCACTGAGTTTGGGAGGCCGGCTTTGCAAAACCTCATTGAAGAAATGCTTGCCACTTTGAAAGAAGCCCAGGGGGTGGGCTTGGCGGCTCCGCAGGTGGGATCCCCCCTCCAGGTCATCATTGTGGCCTCCCGTCCCAACCCTCGCTATCCCGACGCTCCCCAAATGGAGCCGCTGGTGATGCTCAACCCCCGCCCCTTGGCCTTGAGCGACGAGCAGGTGCTAGGGTGGGAGGGCTGCTTGAGCGTGCCCAACTGCCGTGGCTTAGTGGCCCGTGCCCGCGAGGTGGAGGTGGAGTACTACACCCCAGAAGGTGTCCGGCAGAGAGTGACTTGGCAGGACTTCCCAGCACGAATTTTCCAGCACGAGTACGATCACCTCTTGGGCCGGTTGTTCCTGGATCGGCAGCCGCAGCAACTGCTGACGGAAGCTGAGTACCAGGCCCAGATCCACAGCTTGGCCGGTGGCAAAGAAGAGCAACAATTGCCACCCTGACAAAAGCCTGCAAAGGCAGAGCAGTCAGCGTCCTAGTCAGCCCACTACCTTCTGCACTGCCTGCAGCCGCCCCAAGGCCCAGCCTCGCCGGTGCAACAGGGCAAAAGAGGTCAGTAAATCTGGCCCCTGCAGCTCGCCGGTCAAGGCCGCCCGCAAACTTTTCATGAGCAAGCCCTTTTTCATCCCCTGGCTTTGGGCCACCTGGTTCACCAGTGGCTGCAGGCTCTCAGCAGTAACTGGCTGAGGCAGCTCGGCAGCAGCCAACGCAGATGCCATGGCTGCCATTGCCTCTGCCACTCCCGGCAAGCGCAACTGTTCCAGCGCAGGCAAGCTGTAGCTAAGGGGCTCTACGAATAAAAAGCGACTTAGGGGAGGGGCCTCCGCCAGGCGGTCGATGCCGTCAGCCACTAGGCGAGCCACATCCTCTAGCCAACTGGAATCGGGCACCGATCCCAGGTCAAACCCCGCCGCCTGCCAAAAGGGAGTCAGTCGCTCCACCAACTCCGCTGGCGAAAGCCGCTTGATGTACTGGCTATTGATCCAGTTCAGCTTGTCCCAGTCAAAACGGGCAGCAGCCCGGTTGACTCGGTCAAAGTCAAACAGGGTAGCTGCTTTTTCCAACGAGAAAATTTCTTCCCCATCTGGGGGAGACCAACTCAGCAAAGCCAAGTAATTTTTGAGGGCCTCGGGCAGAAAGCCCATTTGCTGAAACTCGGTTACCGAAGTGGCTCCATCCCGCTTGGAGAGCTTCTTCCCTTCTTGGTTTAGGATCAGGGGGGAATGGGCAAATTGCGGCGGTTCATGCCCCAGCGCTCGGTAGAGCAAGATCTGCTTGGGCGTGTTGCCAATGTGGTCTTCGCCACGGATGACGTGGGTGATGCCCATGTCAATATCGTCTACCACCACTGCCAAGTTGTAGAGAGGGTAGCCATCCGCCCGCGCGATGACCATGTCCCCACCTAAGTCCTGGGTGTTCCAGGTAATGGGGCCGCGGATGAGATCCACCCACGAGACCTCCATCGGCTCCTCAATCTTAAACCGGATCACCGGCTGCCGCCCCTCAGCTTCATAGGCCCGTCGCTGCTCCTCGGTGAGAAAACGGTGGCGGTTGTCGTAGCGGGGGGCTTTGCCAGCGGCCTTTTGGGCAGCCCGCATGGCTTCCAGCTCCTCCTCAGTGACATAGCAGCGGTAGGCCAGCCCCCGATCCAGAAGCTGCTGCACCACTTCCCGGTAGCGCGCCATGCGGTTGGACTGGTAAATGGGCCCTTCGTCCCAGTCCAGCCCCAGCCAGGCCAGCCCCGCGAGGATATTACGGGTGTAGCGGGGGGAAGAGCGCTCGCGGTCAGTGTCTTCGATGCGCAGGATGAACTGGCCACCATGGCGGCGGGCATAGAGCCAGTTGAACACTGCTGTCCGGGCTGTGCCAATGTGCAAGTTGCCAGTTGGGCTGGGGGCAAGGCGAACGCGAACACTCACAGGCAACGCTTCCTAAAGAGGGCATCCCGATCCTAGTCAGCATTGGGATCCCTTGTCATGTTGGAATCCACAGGCGGTTGCCAATTGAAGCAGTTTGGGTAGAATCCGCCTTAGCTGCCAGTCAAGCGGTAAGCTCCCCGGGGGTAAAGGTTGATGGGCAGCGCCCAGATTTTCCCGTGTTGAGGAACAAGCTGTAGCGTAAAGGGAATTACGGAACATGCGTCTAGCCTTGGCGATGGTTCTAGGGTGTTTAGCCGCCGGGATCCCGGCAAGGGGTGTCTTTGGCCAAATTGCCTATCCTTCTTACCCGGTGGGGAATACCTTGGATGAGATTCTGTTGGATAAGGGCAGGGAGGTGGATCCAGTGGCTTTCCCTGAAGAGGTGGTGCGCTCCCAGGCCAAGCGAGTCACTGCCTTCTTCACCGCTTTGCTAAACCAGCGCACCAACATCCCGCCCTTGCGCTCTTTGGATTTGCCTAGCCCCTATCAAGCCTCAGTTCGTACTCAGGCCGGCTATTACCGCGTCACCCAGACAGAGCCTGTTTTGGACGCTGAGATCCTCCGCTAGGCAAGCCGAGAGTGGAAAATCCAGAGAAGCTAAGATCGGCTTGTAGCGTTTCAGGCTGCCTATGCCTGCCCAACCCAAGGTGAAAGCCCCTTCTAAGGGTGTGGATCCCCGCCAATTCACTGCAGCTGATGTGGCAGCTATTGCAGAGCGACTGGAGCGCAACGAGTACCCTAACCTCTTCGACTGCCTGGAAGACTGGCGCCTACTGCAGGCCGTTGCTTTTTACTCTCCCAAGCTGGTGGCTCCCTATGCCCACTTGTTGGAGTGGGGAGAAATGGATGAAGATTAGAGCTGCCTCTGAGTTTCTCCTTCAGCCTGCTTGACCAGGTGGGCCTAGTCGGGGCGGGTCCAATTTGGCCAGCTTGGAATGGCTTTCTCGAAGGTCTTGGATCTTGCGGCTATTGGCGGCACTCTGCTCGGGCGTCCAGGCCAGCAGTTTTTCTACCCGAATCCAAGCAGCCTTGGCTCCGGTTGTTCACTGCCTTTCGGAGCTACAAGCCCATCCCTGCCAGCGTGTCGATCAGCTGCTCCAGGATCAGGGTGAGGTTGGGGTGAGAGGTTTCAAACAAGGCCAGTGCTTCTTCCAGGCGATCCTTTAGCCCCCGGTCTTGTTGGCTTCCCATCTCGGCCAGCAGCGCTTCCACTTCCCGACAGATGGCGGCAATTTGCTGCCGTTGCTTTTCCTCCAAGCCAGAGGCCTTTTGCAGCTCAACATCAAGATCATGCAGCAGCTTGCGCAGTCTTGATTCGGCCATTCTCAAGTCCCACCACCTTGCCCTAATCAAATCATACGGCTTGCCCGAGAATCTCAGAGGTGGAAGCGCCCTTAGCTAAGATAGGCAGCAACCTGGCTTCTGCTGCTCTGGGCCGATAGGGGATGGGGCAAGAACGCACCGTCTGGGTGAGGTGAGGGAACCGATGGTTGGGGCTTTTGTCCGACCGGCTAGAGGAGCGGTGGGAGTAAGCTGGGGGTGAACTCCTGGGGGGTGAAAGAAATGAAGGGGGGCAACAGCTGGAAAAGGAAGTGGGCGCCTTGGCTAGCTCTTGGGCTAGCGCTAGCCGTGTTAGCGTGGGGTGTGGTCGGCAGCAATGGAGGAGCGATGGCCAGTCCCGACAAAGGATCCCGAACGTTGACTGTAACCGGTCAGGGATCGGTTGCCGTGGAAACCTCAATTGCGGTGATCCGGCTAGGGGTAGTGATCCAAGGGGATACGGCCCAATCTGTCCAGCAGCAGCTGGCTGAGCGTTCGGAGCGGCTGGTCAACCGCCTCAAAGAGCTGCAGGTAAGCGCCCTGCAAACCACCGGCATTTCCCTCTATCCCCAATACGACTACCAAAAGAGCCCGCCTCGCCTGACAGGGATCCAGGGGCAAAACCGCTTCCAATTTGAGGTGCCCATAGCCCGAGCAGGACAAGTGCTGGATGAAGCCGTGGCTGCTGGAGCCACCCAGGTGGAGTCGGTCAGCTTCCAAGCCAATGAGGCCGCCCTGTTGCAAGCACGCAGCCGCGCCCTAACCCAAGCTGTGGAAGATGCTCGACGCCAAGCCAGCGACGTGCTGGGGGCCTTGAACCTGAGCATCCGTTCCGTAGAAAGCATCCAGATTCACAGCGACAGCTATGTCCAACCCCCGGTTCCTCTGGCAGGCATGGGTGGAGCGGAGTATGCCCGCCTCCAGGCAGCCACCACGCCAGTAGAAGGGGGACAACAGACAGTGCGCGCCCAAGTGACTCTTGAGATCCGCTACTAGCTGCTCTCCCGCGCTTGTCAAGACGTTGAAGTCGAGAGGGATAGGAGTGGAAAGACGCATTTCGGGAAGCACGCAGCTGCTGGGCCTAGTTGGGGATCCGGTAGCCCACAGCCTCTCCCCAGCGATGCACAACGCCGCTTTGGCGGCCATGGGAGAAGACTACTGCTATGTGCCCTTTCCCGTGAAGGCAGAGCGCTTGGCGGTGGCGGTGGCAGGGCTTGCAGCCATCGGGGTGCGAGGGTTTAACGTAACGATTCCTCACAAGCAGGCCATTCTGCCTTTGCTTAGCCAGGTGGAAACGCGGGCGGCAGCGGTGGGAGCGGTGAACACCGTCTACGCCTTGCCCGAGGGAGGCTGGGGTGGCACCAACACCGACATCGACGGCTTTGTTCAACCTTTGCTGGGTTTAGAGAAAGGGATCCCTGTCCTAATCCTGGGATCTGGCGGGGCGGCGCGGGCGGCCATCCAGGGCTGTTTGGAGTTGGGGCTGGGGCCAGTGCGGGTGGCTGGGCGATCCCCTGAGAAGTTACAGGCCCTGCAGCAAACCTGGCCGCACCTGGAGACGCTAAGCTGGGCCGAGCTGGATCGCCGCTTGCCCGAAACTCGCCTTGTAGTCAACACTACCCCCGTGGGCATGCAGAAGCCGGGCTCTGCTACTGAACTTTCCCCTCTTAGCTCGGAACAACTGGCCCTATTGCCTGCCGGCGCCGTTGTTTATGACCTCATCTATGTACCGGATCCCACGCCGCTGCTGCGCATGGCAGCTGAGCTGGGCCACACCCCCATCAGTGGTCTGGAGATGCTGGTTCACCAGGGGGCCAAAGCTCTCTCCCTCTGGCTGGGGGGCAAGCCTGTGCCGGTGGAGGTAATGCGGCAGGCAGCTCGACAGCAGTTGGCCAAGTACCGAATTGAGTCTTGACCCCAGAAGATGCGGAAGTCGGGGGATATCGAGTTCTGGCGGTGTTGTCCTTTGGCTTGGCTAGGCGGGAACAATTGCCTTTGGTTTGCCGATCTCTAGGGAGAGACGGGGCTAAGGCTTCTGTATGAGTTAAGGGTGTTGGGGTTGCCAAGGCAGCAGTGGAAAAAACCCGGAATCCCCTGGCTGGCAGGTGTGCTTGGCGCCCTGATACTGCTGGGGCCCAGGAGTGCTGCCCAAGCCGAATTCCAGTGGCCAGGCCATTTCTCTTTCCCAGGGGGATCTCCCCTGGCTTTTCGGCTTGACGCCTACTGCCGCCAGCCACCGGAGGAAGTGGCGCGCAAGGCTCAACTGCGCCAGCGGGCTGCCCAGTCGGATGCGGCTTGGGCCGAATACACCCAAGTTTTAGCCGAACATCGCGCTGCCTTGCTCGCCTGCCGCAGCCGCCGTTGGCCGCAAGTCCAGGCCATTTGGGTGCGCCTGCATCCTTGTGATGCCAATCCGGGCGTGCTGGATCAGGTGTTCGACCAAGTGGTGAACCTAGGCTACAACCGCGTCTTTATCGAGACCCTGCACGACGGCCGCTCCATCTTGCCGGATGGGGCAGGAGGGATCTGGCCCAGCCTGCAGCCCAATGCCGATTTGCTGGACTTGGCTCTCAAGGCGGCGCGACGGCGGGGGCTTTCGGCTTATGCGTGGGTGTCTTCCCTCAATTTCGGCTACAGCTACGGTCAGCGCCCGGATCGCCAGTCCGTCTTGGCCCGCAACGGTCGTGGCCTTTCTACCCTCTTGGATCCGGCAGCAGCCCTCCCCGAAGATTTGGGTAGCCCCGATGAAGTGTTTGTGGATCCCTTTCATCCCATAGCGCGACGGGATTTTGCCGAGCTCATCCGCCGGATCTTGCAGCGGCAGCCGGACGGAATCCTCTTCGACTACATTCGCTATCCCCGCGGCTCTGAGGCCTCGAGCATAGCCACTAACGTCCGGGATCTGTGGATCCACGGGGAGGGGGCCCGACAGGCCTACCTGGACTTGGCAGAAAACCCGGCGGGGCGAGCCTTGCTGGAGCGTTACCTAAGTCAGGGCTACATTACCGTAGCGGATGTTCTCCACCTGGATGCCACCTATTCTGAAGAGCCGAAGTGGCGTCGGCCAGGGGATCCCAGGCCCAGCGCGACTGAGGAATGGGTATTTTCTCCAGAGCTATCGACCTGGGTTACCCGGAGCACAGCAAGCAAGAATTGGCAGGGAGAGCAGCATTCCACCCCTGCCCATTCAGGGAAGAGCAACTTGGCTCCCACTCCTTCTCCCACGCCCACCCCTCCTGCCGCCGTTCGCCAAGCACGCTGGCAGCAGCAGCTCTGGGAGCTCAGCGTTGAGTTCGCTCGCCAGGGGGTGCTCGATTACCTTCGACAAGCTGCCCAGCTCGTCTGGAAAAGGGGAATTCCAAGCGGGGCTGTCTTTTTCCCCGATGGCAACCTGAAGGTAGGGGAGGGGTTTGATGCTCGCCTCCAGCCTTGGGATCGCTTTGATCCAAACATGGAATGGCACCCCATGGCCTATGCCAAGTGCGAGGACAGCTCTTGTGTGGTCAAGCAAGTGGAGCGAGTTTTGGCTGTAGCTTCTCCCCAAACCTTTGTTTGTCCTGCTATTGCTGGGCTGTGGGGACAAGCGCAGCGAAACCGCCCCAGTCTAGAAACTCAGATGGCAGCCCTGGCCCGCCGCTTCCCGCAGTTGTCCTGTGTGAGTCACTTCTCCCTCTCCTGGATCGAGCCGGAGCTAGAGCGCAGCCGCCGTACCTGCCAGCTTTAACGCCCGTACCAATCTAGGAGGCTGCTGTCTAAATCCTCGACTCAACCACTTGCTGCAACTGCTCCAGAAGCTCAGCCTCGGCAGCGGCGTCGTAGAGCCGTGAGCAAAGTAGCAGGCAGGCAGCTGCGGAAGATAGGCGCGGAGCTACAAAGTTGAGATTAGGACCAGAGCGTAGCGCTCGGCGTAGTCCATTAAAGCCTGAGCCGCAGACACAACGCTGTCCTGCACAGGGTGTGCCGGCGATTAGGTCCGCGGTGGGCTTTGAAAACAAGGTAGAGACTTCTGGCCGGCTTAGCTCCAGGGATCCCAATTTTCGTGAAACTTACCTTCCAGGATGGCCTGGCGCATTTTCTGCATGTAGCGCACTAGCTCAGTGATGTTGTGGATAGAAAGCAGAGTGTAGCCCAGAAGCTCCCCTGCGCGGATGAGGTGACACAGGTAGGCGCGGCTAAAGTGGCGGCAGGTGTAGCAGGGACAGTCGGGATCAATGGGATCTAGGCTGCGGCGGTGTTCGGCATTCTTGATGTTCCAGCGTTTGCCCCGGCTGATTACCGTACCATGGCGAGCATAACGGGTGGGGATCACGCAGTCAAACAAATCCACTCCAGCAGCCACTGCGGCCCGTATCTCAGCATAGGTGCCCACCCCCATAAGGTAGCGAGGGCGATCTGCCGGCAGTAGAGGAGCTACCTGCCGCACCACGGCGTGCATCAGCTCCACTGGCTCTCCTACACTCACCCCGCCAATGGCATACCCCGGCAGATCCAACCGACAGACCTCTTCCACCGCCTGGTGGCGCAGCTCTGGGTAAACCCCTCCCTGGACAATGCCAAACAAGGCTTGATCTGAACGGCGATGGGCTTCTACACAGCGCTTCAGCCACTGATTGGTTCGCCGCACCGCTGCAGCTACCGCTTCTGGACTAGCAGCGTAGGGGGGACACTCATCAAAAGCCATGATGATGTCCGCGCCCAAGGCATTTTGGATTTGAATGGCAAGCTCAGGGGTAAAGCGAACCAGACGCCCGTCGTAGGGGGAGCGGAAGGTCACCCCTTCCTCGTCAATTTTGCGAATGGCGCTGAGGCTGAAGACCTGGAAACCCCCCGAGTCGGTGAGGATGGGGCCCGGCCAGCCCATAAAGTGGTGTAGCCCCCCTGCTTCTTGGATGATGCTCTCGCCAGGCTGCAGGTGGAGGTGGTAGGTGTTGCAGAGAAGGATGGGGGCACCGGTTTCCTTAAGCTGGGCAGGGGTGAGGGTCTTCACGTTGGCCAGAGTTCCCACCGGCATGAAGCAAGGGGTGGGAATTTCGCCGTGGGGGGTGATGAAATATCCCGCCCGCGCCTGCGTGTTGGGGCAGGTGCCCTCGCAAACAAACGTAAAAGCCGCCAAAGTTAGCGCTCTGGATCCATTGCGTGCGCAGCCGAGCTTAGCATAAGAGTAGGATCCCTTTGCAGAACCTGCCTCTTCCCTTGACAGGGATCCCTTTTCTTGGGCAGACTTATAGATCGCTGCGGAACTGGCGGAATGGTAGACGCGCTAGATTCAGGTTCTAGTGGCAGCAATGCCATCGGGGTTCAAGTCCCCGGTTCCGCATCTAAGTACAGCTAAGATCTCTGGCTTCACCTCTACTTCCTCTTAGCGCGGATCACCTCTGTGTTTCCGGCAACAGCCAGCTCTATATTAGCTTCGGGAAAGGCAGGGCTGTTGGTACCCTTGTATCCCAGGCACATCCCGGTTTTCCAATCCCCCCAGTGCTACCCCCAAGGCACCATCAATGCTCAAGGCCTTTACCAGGCTATCTTGGAGCTTTTGCATAGCTAAAGCTATTCTCCTTTTGCCGAGCTTGTGGTATCATGCTAGGCCCTTTGTTAAAAAGTTTCAACCTGAAGTTCCCATACGAACGATAGGAAATAGCCTGGTCAAACGATAGGAAATAGCCTAGTCATCTTAACTAACACTATAGATTGGAGTTTATTCTATCAATCTTCCCTGGCTTTGACACCAGTACGAATGTCGAGACTGAGATCCGACCAGCTTTTTTCTCTTCTGCCTACAGCGGATCTGGATAGGTCAGGCCTGGGCCTGTAATTTTGCCTCGTCTGACGGAGCTGCTGAGCAGGGCGAGAATGCAGACAGCTCATCCAGCAGGAAGCGGGCTTGGAGAGCGGATCCCTGTAGCTTCCGGTAGAGAGGCTTGGAGGTTATGCTGGGGTTACTCTATTGACCTCCAAGCCCGGTGGTTGGGATCCCTTCCTGGCCTATGCCGAAAGCTCCCCTTCCTCCCAACGAAAAAGAGCGGCTGGCTGCCCTGCGGCAGTACCAGATTCTCGATACGGCACCTGAAACTGCCTTTGACGAGATCGTCCGCCTTGCCGCCCACATCTGCGGCACACCTATCTCTCTGGTGACTCTCATAGACGAGCATCGCCAGTGGTTTAAAGCCAAATTCGGCGTCGATGTGCAGGAGACTCCCCGGGATGTGGCCTTCTGTGCCCACGCCATCTTGTCTCCCCAAGAGCCGCTGGTGGTGCCCGATGCCACTCAGGATCCGCGCTTTGCCGACAACCCGCTTGTTACGCAAGAGCCCCACATCCGCTTCTATGCTGGCATCCCTCTGGTAACTCCAGAAGGGCAAGCCTTAGGCACGCTTTGCGTTATCGATTATCAGCCTCGGCAGCTCAGCCCGGAGCAATTGGAGCAGCTTAAGGCCCTGGCCCATCAGGTGGTGGCCCAATTGGAGCTGCGTCGCACCTTGAGGGAGCTGGCCAAGACCCCCCTGCTGCCGGCCCAAAGGTCAAAGGAGGACAAGTCTGCCCGTAAGAGCAGATTTCTTTTCAGGGTTGGCGCTGGTTTTGGCCTGGCTGCCCTGATCTTGGCAGGGATCGCCTACTCCGCCCACCGCGCTGCTTCCCGTCTGCCCCAGATCAACAGGGAGGTAACCCAGCTTCTAGAAGAGCACGAGGTTCTAGAGAAGCTGCTAGGAGAAGTGCAGGCCGCAGAAGTCCACAAGCGCAGCTATCTCCTTACAGGCAATGCGAGCTTCTTACGGAGCTATCAGACAAGCACCGATTCGCTGTTTGCTCTTCTGGATCAGCTACAGGAATTTGCGGCCTTGGATCCCGTGCATCAAGAGCACCTGAGCCGGCTAGAGCTGCTGCTGGCGCCGTGGCTGAAACTCAACCATGATTTGATTGAGCTGAGGAAGCAAGGGGAGCTATCTGCGGTTCAAGAAGCGCTGCAAAGTCAGGAAGAGGAAAAATTGAGGCAGCGGATTGTCGACGTGGTAGCGTCGCTAGGAGAGGAAGATCACCGCCGGCTGCAGCAGAGTAGCGATCAGTTTCAACTAGCCTGGAGCCGCACCAATGCCATCCTGCTAGCGGGTCTAACGTTTATCTACTGCATCTTGGCTGCTGTTTACTCCCTCATTCGCCGAGAAAGTGCTAAGCGGGAAAAGGCAGAGCGATCCCTTAGGCAAGAGCGGGACTTTACCAACGCAGTTATCGATACAGCAGGGGCGTTGGTAGTGGTCCTGGATCCGGAAGGGCGCATCCTGCGCTTTAACCGGGCCGCCGAGCAACTCTCTGGCTACTCGCTGGCGGAAGTCAGGGGCCGGCTACTGTGGGAGGTGGGTTTGATCCCAGCGGAGGATGTGCCTGGTGTAAAGCAGGCTTTTGAACAGCTCAAGGGCAATCATTCCCTCTTTTTGAACCGCCATGAAAACTTCTGGCGCACCAAGCAAGGGGCACTGCGGCTGATTGACTGGACCAATACCGCCTTAATCGGTGCCAACGGTGAGGCAGAGTTTCTCATGAGCACTGGCATCGACATCACCGACCGCAAGCTGGCAGAGCTGGCCCTCAAAGAAAGCGAAGAGCGTTACCGGGATCTCTTTGAAAATGCTAGCGATCTAATCCAGTCCGTCGACCGCGAAGGGCGCTTTTTGTATGTCAACCGCGCCTGGAAAGAAACCCTGGGCTACGACGAAACTCAAATCCAGCAAATGAGGGTTTTCGACATCATCCACCCCGACTATCGGCAACACTGCCAGATGCTTCTTCAAAGGCTCATGGCAGGAGAGCTATTGGAAAACGTCGAGGCGGCCTTTGTAACTGCTAACGGGGAAACGGTCTGGGTGGAGGGCAATGTCAACTGCCGCTTTGAAGATGGAGTGGTGGTGGCTACGCGGGGCATCTTCCGCAACATCACCGAGCGCAAAAAAGCTGCCGAAGAGCTGGAGCGCCAGAGCCGGCGGGCTCAACTCCTGGCCGATCTTAGCTTAAAGATCCGCCAATCTTTGGATATTGCCGAGATCCTGGAAACGGCGGTAACAGAAATCCAAGCCCTGCTCAAAGCCGACCGAGTCTTGGTCTACCGCTTCCAGCCGGATGGTTCTGGGATCATCTCCAACGAGAAAACTCAGCCGGGGATCCCCTCCTTGATGGGAGAGGTGATCGAGGATCGGTGTTTTCAGGAGAAATACGTCGAGCTCTGCAGCCAGGGCCGGGTTTGCGCCGTCAGCAACGTGGAGACCGAAGGGCTGGAGCCCTGTTACCTGGAGCTGCTGCGAAAAATGCAGGTCAAGGCCAAGCTGATGGTGCCCCTATTGATGGAGCAGCGGCTGTGGGGGCTGTTGCTGGCTCACCAGTGCTCGGCACCCCGCCAGTGGCAGCCGTTTGAGATTGAGCTGCTATCGCAACTGGCCAACCAAATCGGCATTGCCCTCACCCAAGCAGCCCTTTTGGAGCGGGAGAGAAAGCGCAGCCTCGAGCTAGAACAAGCCCGCAAAGCGGCAGAGCAAGCTGCCCAGGCCAAGAGCAGCTTCTTGGCCACCATGAGCCACGAGATCCGCACTCCCATGAACGCGGTGTTGGGGATGACGGGGCTGTTGCTGGAGACGCCCCTTACCCCAGAGCAGCGGGATTTTGTGGAGACTATCCGCGTCAGTGGCGACGCGCTGCTGACTCTCATCAACGACATCCTGGACTTCTCCAAATTGGAGGCCGGGGAAATGGAGCTGGAGATCCTGGATTTTGATCTCCGCTCGTGTCTAGAAGAGGTGGCGGATCTGTTTGCTGCCACTGCCCACGCCAAGGGCCTGGAGCTGGCAGTGCTCATGCCGCCGGAAGTGCCGCGCTATCTGCGGGGGGATGCGTCGCGCCTGCGGCAAATCCTCAACAATTTGGTAAGCAATGCCATTAAGTTTACCCATCAAGGGGAGGTGGTCATCCAGGCCGAGCTGATGCAGGAAACAACCACCCACGTTCAGCTCCGGCTTTCGGTAAGGGATACAGGGATCGGGATCCCCAAGGAGGCCCAAGCCAAGCTGTTTCAGCCCTTTACCCAAGTGGATGCCTCCACCACCCGCAAGTACGGGGGCACAGGACTTGGCCTGGCCATTTGCAAGCAACTGACAGAGCTGATGGGGGGCAAGATCTTCCTAGAGAGCGAGGAGGGCCGCGGCAGCACCTTCAGCCTCGAGCTGACTCTGGAGCGACAGCCTTATGTGCATCAGCTTTCCCAGCCTGCTGTTCGCATCCCGGTGGATTTGCGGGGCAAGCGGCTGTTGGTGGTGGACGACAACGCCACCAATCGCAAGATCCTGCGGTCCCAAGCTACGGCTTGGGGGATGAGGGTGGAAGAAGCGGAGAACGCCTATCGGGCTATGGACAAGCTGCGCCAAGCCGTTCGGGAAGGCAGACCCTTCCCCCTAGCCGTCTTGGACATGCAGATGCCGGAGGTGGATGGGGAGACCCTGGGCCGCTGGATCAAAGCCGATCCGGAACTGTCCCAGACGCAACTGGTGATGATGACCTCCGTGGGACTGGGGGAGCACTCCCGCCGCGCCGCCGAGATGGGCTTTGCCGCCTACTTGGTTAAGCCGGTGAAGCAAAGCCGCCTGCAGGAAGCGCTGGTCATGGCGCTGGGGAAATCTTCTGGTTTATCCACTTCGCTCTTGGGAATGAGTCCCGTCCTCCCTCAGACGACCCCCAGGGAGGATCGTCCCCGTCAATCGCTGCGCATTTTGCTGGCAGAGGATAACCCCGTCAACCAAAAGGTGGCTTTGCGCCAGCTCGAGAGTTTGGGCTACTTGGCGGATGTGGTGGCCAACGGCCAAGAAGTGTTGGATCTGCTGGAGCAAGTCAAGTACGACCTCGTTTTCATGGATTGCCAAATGCCAGTAATGGATGGCTACGAGGCCACGCGCCGTCTGCGCCAGCGGGAGCGGGGATCTGGCCACCACACCGTGGTGATTGCCCTAACGGCCAACGCTATGCACGAGGATCGGGAGCGCTGCCTGCAAGCAGGGATGGACGACTATCTCAGTAAGCCGGTGCTAAAGGAGGATTTGGAGAGAGTGATCAACTACTGGAGCCGCAAGATCGCCTCCTCCGCACTAGGAGCAGCCAATGGGCCTACCTCCGAGGTGGCTTCGCCCGCTCCGCCTTCTCCTAAGGATGCCAGCGGCAACTCTGATCCCACGCTGCCCTATCCCATCGACTCGGCTTACTTGGAGCGGGCTACGGGCGGCGACAGCCAGTTTCAGCGGGAGCTGCTGCAGGTGTTCGTCCAGGATTGCCAGAACCTGTTGCCGCGGCTGCGCCAAGCCGTTGCAGCGGGTAATGCTGAAGACTTGAGGAAAATTGCCCACCGCCTCAAGGGAGCCAGCGCTAACGTGGGGGCCCATGCCTTTTCTCAAGCAGCCCGCGAGCTCGAGCACCTGGGGGTGCAACTGGCCCAGCAGGGATCCCTGGACAGTGCTGCACCAGAATGGGCCAGGGCTTCCCAGGGCCTAGAGGAGCTGGAGCGCATCCTAGCCGACATTTGCCAGTACTTGCAGAATTTGTAGGGGGTAGAGCCTTAGCAAAGCAAAAGCTCGGCTGCCAGCCGAGCAGAAAGGGTCTGTGCCAGGGCTTGGGATTACATCAGGCCGATTTGAGAGAGGATCCCTTGGCCCGTGAGCAGCTCGGTCAAAACGCCAATTACAAAGCCCAGCATCGCCAGCCGGCCATTCCATTTTTCGGCAAAGGGCGTAAAGCCAAACTTAGCTTCTTGGTTTTCCATGGCTGCAACTCCATCAGTAGGTGATATTCCCAATGTGGCTCAGATATTAAAAAGTGTCAAGTTTTGTGTCGAGAGCTAACAAGCCGCAGGCAGCGGATCCCTAGCTGCTTTTAACAGCAGTCCAGACAGCGTCAACCAGACGTAGCTGCTCCTGCGGCAGCACTTTGAGGTACTTTAGCCTGGCAAAGGTCGCCTCATCGGGGTATATGGCTGGGTTTTGGCGATCCCGGGGGTTGATCCTGGGTAGGGCAGCAGCGTTGGGGGTGGCAAAGCGGTTGTAGTTGCTCAGTTGGGCGCCAATTTCCGGCTCCAGAATGAAGTTGATGAAGCGGTTGGCCAGCTCCGGGTTAGGAGCTTTGGCAGGGATAGCCATCACGTCAAGCCAAATGTGGGCGCCCTCGCGGGGGACAAAGTAGCCAATGTTGGGATTTTCTTCGGCAGCTTGCAGGACATCACCGCTGTAGACAACCGCCACATTGGCTGTCCCGGAGACCAGTTGATTTTTGCCGCCCACCCCGCCAATGAGACCGGCGCTGCGGCGTTTGGCTTGAATCAACAGCTCCTGAATCTGCTGCAGCTCTGCGGGAACGGTAGTACTGGGGTCAAAGCCCAGGTAGAAGGCGGCAGCCGCAAGCATAGAGCGCATCTCGTCGATCATCACAAAGGGGCCGTACTGCTGCTTAGGATCAAAGATCAGCCCCCAGGAACGCTCAAAGTTTTCCGGCAGGCGGTCTTTGCGGTAGCCAATGCCGGTGGTGCCCCACTGGTAGGGAACGGTGTAGGTGTTTTCTGGGTCAAAGGGCAAGCCGACAAACTTCTCGTCCAGGTTGCGGAGATTGGGAACGAGGTTTTTGTTGAGAGGCTGCAGCAGGCCCAGCTCCACCATGTTGGGCACAACGTAGTCGGTGGGCACGACAATGTCATACTGGCTGACGCCGCCCCCCCGCAGCTTGGCAATCATGTCCTCGTTGGACTCGTACACACTCACCACTACGCGGCTGTTAGTGGCTTTCTCAAAGGCCGTGAGAATGGCTGGGTCAATGTATTCCGACCAGATGTAGAGTTGGAGGGTTGGTTTTCGGGCAGCAGTTCCTAAGCGCCAAAAGAAAAGTAGGGCCAGTAGACAGCAGAGCAAAGCAACGGCCGTGGCAATTCTCTTTTTCATGGGCATTTTCAAACCTAGTGGAGCTGGACGTCGCCCTTACACCTAGCCATGGATCTGGAGCGATCCTGTCCAGCCAATCGCGGTTCAAACCCCTGCTCTAGCCTACCACCTGGACTTCCCCGTTGCTGTTCTCCCCAACCAAGAAGAGCAACTGATATAGCCGCTGCTGCTCGGCAGGGTTGCAGTAACGCTGTTGCTGCGCGGGCCAATCTTGGAGAGCCAGCTTCTGTTGTTCCTGCAGCCAGTTCTGCAAGCTTGAGTCGGCAGGTAGCTGGGCCTGGAGAACTTGCAAGTCGTTAAAGCGGCCCAACTGTTCCTGCAGACGCTTGAGGGCCTTCACCCAGCTTTGGAGGGTCTCTCCGTAGAAGGGGGCAAAAAACTCTAGCTGGTAGCGCAGGCGTTTGGTGGCTTTGCGCAGGTCATGCAGTTGTTCAGCCTGAGCTTCGGTTTCGGGGAAGGCCGGGATCCGCCAACCCGGCTGCAGGAACCACGCCGCCACTAGCGGCGCCAAAAGATGGGGCAAGCTCTCCTGCACAGGAAGCTGGGCCGCAGGCTGGTAGCGAGGAGAAACCAGCCACTCTTCGCAAGCAGCCTGGAACTTCAGGAAGTCCTCCTCTGCCAGAATGCGGCGGGAGTGTTTCTCGGCTTGAGCTTGGCGCCGCTGCAGCTTTTCCTTCAGCTCCTCTAGCTCCGCCTGCTGGTCTGCCGGGATCCCTTGCCAACAGGGTTCGTGGAGGATTTCTAGCAACACGTCCAGATCCCGCTGCTGGCCCAGCGTCTTGATCAACTTTCGCAAACGTTTGGGCCTGAGCGGCTTGGGCAGGCGCAGGGATCCCTGAAACACTTCCGCCCAGGTGCCGATGCGGCGCAAGCTCACCCGGATCTGATGAAGGGATTCTGCCGCCTCCGGGTGGTGCTTGAGCACTCTCCCCACATGCTTCTGCAGCCGCTGCCATTGCTGGCTCAGCAGTTGGTGGGCCAAAGCAGCTAGCGGGGGCAAGCTTGAAGACGAGAGCAAGAGTGACTCCGAGGACTCCGTCTTGCCGAGGCTCTCAGTTTTCGATTCAGCAGCAATGATGTCCACCGCAAGTCTCCCCTACCCACGACAACAACTCCAAAGAGCGGCAAGCCCCCCTGCCCTAGCCTACCCAGGCTAGCTTGAGCCGCCCCCTACTCCCCCCTTTTTAACCAAATCTTAACCTTTATCCCTGGGACAGCGTCTAGGGCCTTGGGACTGCTGTCAGCAGGCGAGGCTGGACCACCGACCAGATGCGGGCAGCCACCTCCAAGGGGGATCCCTCGGCGTCAATGCGGACAATCCGCTGCGGCTCGGCGGCAGCCAGCGTCTGGAAGCCCTGGTGGACGCGGCGGTGAAACTCCAGGCGCTCCTGTTCGAGCCTGTCGGCAAGCCCGGTTCGCGTCAGCGGGCCGGAGGCCTTTCTCGCTAGCCCCACCTCTGGCGGGAGATCCAGCCATAGGGTAAGATGCGGCTGCAGACCGCCAGTGGCCAAGTGGTTAAGCTGGCGAACCTGCTGCAAATCCAGCCCCCGTCCGTAGCCCTGGTAGGCCAGGGTGGAATCGGTGAAGCGGTCGCAAACCACCACCTGGCCGGCTGCCAAAGCGGGAAGAATACACTTTTGCACATGCTCAGCCCGGTCTGCCGCGTACAGAAACAACTCAGCCAGCGGCGTCAGGGGATCCCCATGCAACAAGATCTCCCGCAGCGCCCGGCCCAGCGCCGTCCCTCCCGGCTCGCGGGTACACAGACAGGGATAGCCCGCCTGGCGAAGCTGCAGCGCAAGCAGGGCCTGCTGGGTAGTTTTACCTACCCCCTCCCCACCTTCTAGAGTGATGAACACTTCCCCATCCCTGGCCGAAGGACTAGCGCAGCTCAAGCTGTGGCTGCAAGTCAAAGGAGTGGCCTGGCACCATCACGTACACATCGGGGATGTTGGTGGGCTGCAGGTTTTGCAGGGCCAGCCCTTCGAGGTTGGAACGCAGGGCGTTGTTGATAGTGGTTTCCAATTGGGACAAAACCTGCGCCTCGTCGCCTTGGGCAGCCAAGCCGGGAAGCTGGCTGTAGAGGGCGCGGGCCAAGCTGCTGGCCAAGGGAAGCTGGATGAGGGTGAGGTTGGATCCCCCCAGTTGGGGGCCTAGGGTGTTGGCCCGTCCGCGGATGCCCAAAGCCTGCAGGGCATTGGCCGTTTGGCTGACAGGAATGGTGCAGGTATCCACTTTGTAGATGGGCACCGAGGCCACGGTGAGGGCAGAGACACTGGTGAGTTGGACCACGGTAAAGGAGGCGGTGCCGTTGTAGGCAAAGCAAAAATCCCGAAAAGCCTCCGGCACATTGGCAGCGCGAATGGGGCGCTCATCGTCAAAGCCGCCCGACTCGGCAAAGATGTTGCGGATGGCAAACCCTCCGAAAAAAGCCAGCAGGGCCACCACCAGCAAAGCCGTCAGATCCGAGGAGGAGATCCCCCCTGAAGATCTGCCGCTGCGGCCTCCCCCTCCATATCCTCCTCTTCCCCCATAGCTGGAGGTGGAGCCATAGTCACCCCCGTAGGAGCTGGCATAGGCGGAAGAGCGGGCGGATCCCTCAAAGCCCCGGTTGCTAGAGACAAGGCGCCGGGGAACCAAGGCTTGTCCAGCAGAGCTGGGCCGAGAGGACGCCGTCCCCCTAATGCGATCAGCAGCCCGCGAAGATCCAGCAGCAGCTTCTCGGCCTGGGGTGGCCCTCTCTTTAGCCTCCTCCGCTGGCAGCGCGCGCCCGGCAAGAGGAGCGGCGGACGCCTTCCCGTCGTTCTGGGCCTCTTCATCCTCCAGCCAGTCTTCCGCACTTTCCTCAGAGGGGCCAGGACCTTCCTCCGGCAGGGGAGGTGGGGAACGCCGGCCTTGGGACTCCGAGCTGCTGGGAGCAGAGGCATTCCCTTGGCCGCTAGCAGCCGTTGCGTCTGGAAAACGGTTTGGATCGCGCTCCTCAGAGAAGGTCATTTTTCAGCCTCCCAACGCAAGACTGGCACTCCCATCTTCCTAGACCGAGTTGGACTTGCAGCCCTTTCTCCAAGCTAGCCTAGACGGCGCTCCAGGATAAGCAACTGCTCCTTGAGAGCCCTCAAGGCCTGGCCGCGGTGGCTGACGGCTTCTTTTTGCGTTGGGCTCATCTCAGCAAAAGTCAGCCCCACCTCTGGCACCCAGAAGAGCGGGTCGTAGCCAAACCCCCCCTCTCCCCGGGGCTGGGTCAAGATTTCCCCGTGGCAGAGACCCTCTACCAATGCCTGCACCTGGCCCTGGGGATCCACTACAGCGATGGCGCAGTGGAAGGTAGCTTGGCGGTTGGAGATCCCTTCCATCTCCCGCAGCAGTCGCTGAATGCGGGCGGCATCGTCAGGGGCATAGCGGGCCGAATGAACCCCAGGGGCACCCCCCAGGGCTGCCACCGCCAGGCCAGAGTCATCGGCAATGGCCCACTCCCCCAGAGCCGTTGCTACGGCCTTGGCTTTGAGAAGGGCATTTTCGACAAACGTGCTGCCGCTTTCCTCCACTTCTATCGCTGCCGGCAGGGGACGCAACTCCCACCGGGGAGCATGGGCCTGGAAAAAGGCGTGGAACTCCCGCCATTTACCGGGGTTGCTGCTGGCCAGAACTAGGGAACGGGGCATGGGGAGTGAAACTCATCTGGCTCCGCTATCTTAGCCGAGCGCTTGGCTGCAATCTGCAGGGCTACCCTCTCTGGCCGTTAAGCCCGCGCTCTCTGCTTCTCAGTGGATCTCCAAAAGCATGTTGTGCAAGGCTGTGTTGATGACGAGGGTAGATCCCCACCGTTCTACCTTTCCCCCATCCCAGTGCATGTGGCCGCAGATGTAGTAGCGCGGCTGGAGCAGATCCAAAAGGGGACGCAGAGTAGGCATGCGGCGGTGGTACCACTTGCCCCCTTCGTCCAACAAGCCCCGCGGCGGCGCGTGGCTAAGCAGCAGGTCAATGCGATGCGGCAGTTGGCTGTAAAGGGCAAGTAGCTCTTGCAGGTGACTGCGGGTAAGCGTCCAGCTCCAGCCGCAGGGAGGCGTCCAGGGCACTGCCAGCACCTGCAGCCCTAGCCACTCAAAGCAACAGGACTGGGTAATGGCCCGTCCCCAATTGCCGGCAAAGGCATCCAACACCGCGGCGGCTGGGTCATGGTTGCCAGGCAAAAAGAGCCAGGGCTTGCCTAGCCCGTCCACTGCCGCCAGGAAAGACTGCAGCTGGGCTACCTCGGCTGGGGCTGCCGGGTGAAAGCCTTGGGTGGCGTTGCGGGAGGGCTTGCCGGCCTTGGAGCAGAAGTCGCCGCAGTTGATGTAGCCATCCACCTGCGGCAGATAGGCCAGGGCCTGCCGGATCAGCCGGTCGTTGCCGTGGTAGTCAGAGCCAAGCAGCAGTTTAAGCCCCATAGCGCAGCAGCGGCGTTGGGGATCCCTGAAGCAGAGCAGCCACCTGATCCCAGGAGCTGCGGTACCAGGCCCGTTGGGCCTCCAGCTCTTCTTCCAGGGATCCCGTTGGACCAAACTCAGGGCAAGCATGCCCCAACGAACGCAGGCCCGCCACCAGGAGCGCTGGCGACAGCCACCACTGCTGGCCTAGGCGCAACAGATCCACCTGCGGATAGGTTTGCAGGTAGTGGCGCAGTTGCCGTTGTAGGGTGGCCGCGGAGGGTAGGGGCACGGTCTGCTGATGCACGGCAATGAGCGGCGCTTCGCCAGAAAGGCAGTGGAGCAGCCACTTGAGGTGCTCCAAAGAGGGGGGCCAGCTCCACAGCCACAATTGGTCGTAGCGGCGGCCCGCCTGGGGGCGGTCGTAGTCAAGAGTCAGCGGAGAGCGCCGCTCAGGTGCCAGAACCAAGGTGGGACGGCGAAAGCCGTAGAAGAGGATGGTTCCCTGCGCCTGGGGCAGGAGGTCAGAAAAGCGATCCACAACCTGCCACCGCAGCGGTCGGATGAGAGGCGGAGCAGGGCGGTAGAGAAGAAGGGGGGAGAGATCCCTTCTCTGTTGGGAGGGGGAGGATTTTCCGGGACTAGCCGCTTGGGCAGGCCGGATCCCGAGAATTTCCAGCTCTAGTTGGGTCTCGTCTTCCCACCGCTTGGCTTTGAGGGTGTAGGCAACATCAATCCGCTCGGGCAGGGGATAGGCTGCGGCCCCTCGCCAGACAGTGGCCCAGAGGGGACGGCGGCGGGCCCTGGCTCCCAGGGGAGAGCGGCAGGACTCAGGGGGATCCTGCAGCAGCAGCTTCAAGTGGCTGGGGGCATTCTCGGCTGAGGAAACACCGCCCACAGCCCCAGGTCGGGGGCCAAATCGCTGCTGTTGCAACACCTGCAGGTTGCGGCTACAGAAGACCGGCTCCGGGTTGCCGATACCGCAGGGCTGGAGGCGCTGCAGCTCTCGATGGAGATCAAGGGTGAGGTCAGCTAGCGCCACCTCCAGGTCAACCTGCACCAGGGGCCGGATTTGTTCTGGCTGCAGGCGCTGTTGGGCTAATTGTCGCAGCCGCTTTTCCAAAAGGGGCCAGTTCTCTGCTTTTAGGCTAAAGCCGCCGGCGGCTGGGTGGCCGCCATGCTTGGTAAACAGATCTTTGCAGAACTCCAGGGCCTGGAACACGTCAAACTCCGGGATCCCCTGCCGCGCCGAGCCAGTAATTTCCCCCTGGCGCGACTGGCTGCCGATAAATACTGGACAGCCAAAGCGCTCCGCCAGCCGCGCGGCCACCAGGCCAATGACCCCTTTGTGCCAGCGCTGCTGGGGGGTTCCCAAAAGGATTAACACCCGCTCCTGCGGCGGATCCCAGTCTCGTTGGGCAATCTGCTCCAAAGCCTCGGCCTCGATGCGGCTGCACATCTCCTGCCGCACCTGGTTGAGGCGTTCACAGCGGCGGGCAAGTTTCTCCGCCTGCTGGGGATCGTCGGTGGTCAGCAGTTGAATCCCCATTGCCGGTCGGCCAATTCGCCCAATGGCGTTGATGCGCGGCCCCAAGCCAAACCCTACCCACTCTGGCCGCAGCTCCTCTGTGGATCCCGTCCTTCCCATCACCGCTAAGAGGGCGCGGATCCCGGCCACTTGGGAAGTGGGCAAAAGGGCTAGCCCCTGCTGCACCCAGAGGCGGTTTACCCCTGTCAGAGGGGCCAAATCGGCAATGGTGCCCACTGTACACAGCTCCAGCGCCACTCGCCCGAGCCGTTCATCGCCGCGGCGCTCCGCCAAGGCCTGGGCCAGTAGGTAGGCCACCCCCACCCCGGCCATTCCCCGGTAGGGAGACGACTCTGGGAGCTGCTTGGGGTTGAGGATGGCGTCGGCAGGGGGCAATTGGGAGGGCAGATCGTGGTGATCTGTCACGATCACCGCCAGCCCCAGCTCTTTGGCTAGACGAATGGGCTCGTGGGCAGCAATGCCGTTGTCTACGGTGAGGATAAGGCGCACCCCTTCGCGGTGCAGCTCCTGGACTATGCGGCTGTTGAGACCATAGCCCTCCGTAAGGCGGCTGGGAATGCGGTAAACCACCGGCGTGCCCCGCAGCGCCCGCAGCAGCAGGGCTGTGCTGGTCATGCCGTCGGCATCGTAGTCGCCGCAGATGGCGATGGGCTCCTGCCGGCGCAGGGCTTTCTCCAACAGCTCCACCGCCAGGGGCAGGTCGGCGAAGTCCCGGCTGGGCGGCGGCAGGCAGGAGGGATCCGGCTGCAGGTAGTGGCGAACCTCGGCAGGGCTGCGGAGGCCGCGGTTGAGCAGGATCTGAGCCAGCAGAGGCGAAATCCCCACCGCCTCCGCCAACTGGCGCGCCCTTGGCTGGTCCTCAGGCTGGAATAGCCAGCGCTGCTCGAGGATTGCCGCCATCGCCGGAGTTAGATAGCCAAATGGCAGTGCTACAGTGAGCCTAGAGATCCTTTTTGAGCTTACTCCAAAACGCTACTCCGCTGGCTGGCTGCCGATGTACTCTCTCCTACTTACCTACAGCCTTAACCCCCTGAGGGGACTGAAGCTGCTGGTTCGATCCTCTGAGCAGGCGTCCCTGGGGAATTTGGCGCGTCAGCTCTGGAGATCCCGGCAAGGGGGGCCGCGTCTTCAGATTGCGCTAGGCCGCCTGGTGCCCGAGCAAACCCAGCCCCTTTCCCCCTGGGAGGTGCTGCTGCGCTCGCAGTTTTTCATCGCCCTCGAAGCTGCTTGGCCAGATCCCTCTCTGCCAGCTCTTCCTTCTAGCCAGGGATCCGCCATTCAGCTTGCCCGCTACACGGAAGGCTCCCAACCCTACAAGACTGAGATCATTCGCTTTTCCCTGGGAGGATCCCCTGCCCCTGCTGTCCCGCGTCGCTACAGCTACCGTCGCCGTCGCTTCTAGGGAGTGCAGGCAGCAAGCGTTGCCAAATCCTCCTCACTATACTGGAGGTAGACCTCATTGCGCTTCTCCTGTGAACGCTGGGCTGCGCCACTGCCGCCAAAGGAGAGACCGACAGTGGGCTAGGTGGCGGGGAGAGACTAGTCTCTTGCCTAGCAGGGCTTGGCCAAGGCTGACAATGGCGGCTTGGTGGGGCAGCTCCCTGGTGGCTAGTCTCCTTGCCCTGCCGCCTGCCTTTGCCCTAATCCGTTACCAAGTCCATGTCCTGGCTGAGCGACCAGAAGCCTTAGCTCAGGTGCGCAGGCAGGTGCCGGATGCCTATTTTGTGCAGGGGGATGGCCAGGTCTTCATTCTGGCGGGAACGTTTGTCAACCGCAGCCACGCCCAACGCCGCCAGGCCGAGTTGGAACAGCTAGGGCTGCCCGTGCGGGTGGTGAGCCGCCAAGACAGGGATCCACCCCTGCCGCCGGCCTTTCTTGCCCCGCCAACGGCTCCCCCTTTCGACCCGCAGCGGCCTTTTGCCACCCAAGTGCCCAACCCCAGCAGAGATCCACGGCTGGAGGAGCGGGTACGCCGCTTCTTTCCCCAGGCTATAGAGGTGCGCTACCGCGGCCAGCCTGCCCTACAGACGGGGACTTTCTCTCGCCTATCACTGGCGCAGGAACAGGCCCGTTGGCTGACTGCTCAGGGCTTGCCGGCAGTGGTCGTGTCGCTGGCAGAAGAGAATGCCGCTTCACCACCTGAGGAGCCTGCCCAAGGGGAACGCTATTGGGTGTTGGTGGCCGATCCCAGCGGCGAGAAATTGGCTGCTTTGGAGCACCTGCTGCCGGGATCCCTGCCCCTAATCTACGACAGCCGGCGGGTTGTGCGCACCGGCGGCTTTGCCGATCTGGCAACGGCCAGCGAGCAAGTGCGTTACCTAGCTAGCCACGGCTACGAGGCAGGGATCTTTCCCGCTGACCTGCGCCGCTCCCAACCTATCCTGGTTCGGGATTCTCCTCCATCCCTGCCTGCGGCTAGCTCGGCCGGGTTTTGGGTGGTGGTTCAGGCTGGCGAAGAGGCGCTGCCCAAGGTGCGGCAGTTTGCGCCCGATGCCTTTGTGCGCGGCTCAGTGATTCAGGTGGGCACCTACCGGCAGCGGGCCAATGCCGAACGGGCGCGGCGCAGCCTGGCCGAGGCGGGGTTTGATGCCCGCATTTTGCCGGTGAAGTAAATGCTCCCCCCTCAGGCCTGCCGTGCCGTGAGAGGGAGACAGGGGTGGAGTCCTAGCGAGCCTGCTTGGCCTGTTGCAGCGTTTTCTCAAACACTTCCAAAGGCTGAGCCCCCGAGAAGGCAATGCCGTTCAAGATGAAATGGGGAGTACCGCTGAGGCCCAGTTGAGAGGCCAGATCCATGTCTCGCTGCACAGCCCGCTCTGCCGCCCGGCTGCGCCGATCCCGATTGAACTTCTCCACGTTCAAGCCCAGCTTTTGGGCTGTAGCTACGTAAAACTCCTCCCCTAGCTGGGACTGATTGGCAAACAGCTCGTCGTGGAACTCCCAAAACTTGCCCTGGCGGTGAGCAGCCCAAGCGGCGCGCGCTGCCGCCATCGCCTCAGGGTGAATGCTGGTCAAGGGCAGGTGCTTGTACACCAAGGTTACCTCGTCCCCATGTCTAGCCATGAACTCCTTCAGAGTCTGATGGGCACGGGCACAGAAGGGACACTGAAAGTCGGAAAACTCCACCAAAACTAGCCGCAAGGACTCGGAGCCGGTTCTGGGGGAATCGCCAATGACAGCGCGGGGGTTCTGCCGCAACTGCTGGCCAAACTCTTCTGCTAGCTTCTGCTGTTGCCGCTGCTGCTCTTCATACTGCCGCTGCTGGTACTCCTGCACGGCCTCCAGGATCACCTGCGGATTCTTGCGGATGATCTCCAGCACCTGCTTTTCTAGCTCTGCCGGAGCTGCAAAGACAACAGGTGCCGTGCCGCTCATTCCCAGCCAAACTAGGAGCATGCCGAGCAGGCCGAGCTTGGCCAGCCCTTGTCCCCACCTGCCAAAAGCCCTCGCCAGACTTCCCATCCCAACTCCCCCTCAAGTACAAGCTTTTATTAGGCTAAGCCCAGGCAGCAGCCCTGTCTACCACCCCTTTGGGGGGTCAGGAGTGGGTGGCTTGCAAAAGCTGCTCCTTGATCCGCTGCAACTGGCTGGCCCAGCGGGGATCCGGCTCAACAGCCTCTTTTGCCTCAGCGTCCGCCTTGACACGCTGGCGCTGCTTCTTGCCTGAAGTCAACTTCTCCCCTGCCGTTTTGGAACCTTTGGCCGGTTCCCGGGCGGAGTCCTTGGCGGGGGAAGGGGAGACTGCTGCTTTGGCTTCGGCACCTTCCCGTTTCTCGCGCGGCTGGGCAAGTTCAATGCGCAAGTTGACGTCGCCAAAGCTGTGGCCGTTGAATTTCTCGATATACTGCTGCGCCTGTTCCTCAGTGCTTACCGTAACAAAACCAAAGCCGCGGCACTTGCCGGTCTTCCGATCCCGAATGACCTTGGTGGAAATGACCTCACCTGCAGATCTGAAGAGCTTCTCCAGGGCCTCGCGATCTACCTCTGCCGGCAGATTTCCAACGTACAGACGAACGGGCATAAAACCGTGAAGCTCCTTAGCGAGAGGACAGAAGTCCAGCCTGCACAGGGCCAATCCAGAAGCACCGCATAAGGCCACCTTTTAAAAATTTACCTCAACTTTTAGCCAAAAAAGTTAAGACAACCCAGCTGGTCAAGGGGATCCCTTCTAGGCTAAGCCGGTAACGTTTAAGCAATCCCGATGCAGGAAGGGACGGGCCTGAGGGCCGGTATAGTCAGCTACAAGATGGCCTCGCCCCCGCAGTTGGTAGCGGTAGGTTACTAGGCCTTCCAAGCCTACCGGGCCCCGGGGTGGCAGCTTTTGGGTGCTAATGCCCACTTCTGCCCCAAAGCCGTAGCGAAAGCCATCGGCAAAGCGGGTGGAGGCGTTGTGAAAGACCCCTGCTGCGTCCACTTCGTCGAGAAAGCGCTGGGCAGCGACGGCATCTTCGGTCACGATGGCCTCGGTGTGCCGGGATCCGTACTGTTGGATGTGGGCAATGGCCTCGTCGAGGGAATCCACCATCTTGATGGCTAGAATCAGGTCGGCGTACTCAGTGCTCCAGTCAGCTTCAGTGGCCGGGATCAGATCGGGCACCAGCTCGCGGCAGCGGGGATCCCCGCGCAACTCTACCCCTTTCTCGCGCAGCGCTTGCACGGCCAGAGGCAAGAACCGGGGAGCAATCTCTGCATGGACTAGCAGGGTCTCGATAGCGTTGCAGGCGGCAGGGTACTGGGTTTTGCTATCTAGGGTTAGCCTCACCGCCATGTCCACATCAGCAGCCCGATCCACGTACAGGTGGCACAGCCCATCCGCATGGCCCAGAACCGGGATGCGGGTATTCTCCATAATGTAGCGGACAAAGCTGCTGGAGCCGCGGGGAATGATTAGGTCCACCAGACCTTCCAGTTGCAGCAGCTCTTTAATCTCCTCGCGACGGGTGAGCAACTGCAAAGATTCCCTAGGAAAGTCGGGAACTTGCCGCAGCCCCGCCTGCAGCGCGGCCATCAACGCTTGGCAGGAGCAGAGCGCCTCCGATCCGCCTTTAAGCAGGACGCTGTTGCCCGTCTTTACCGCTAGGGCGGCAATTTGCACCAGGGCGTCGGGCCGCGACTCAAAGATGACGCCTAGCACTCCCAGGGGATAGGTGCGCCGCTCCAGCACCAGCCCCTCGTCCAGCTCGCGGATGAGGAGGGATCGCCCTACCGGGTCGGGCAGCCGCCTCACCTGCTGGACTCCAGCTACCATCTCGGCCAACTTGTGGGCATCCAACTTTAGGCGGGCATAGGCTGCAGCCGACAACTCCCCCCTTTTAACCTGCTCCGCTGCCCGCTCCAGATCTTCCCGATTGGCCGCTAGGATGGCCTCTTGCTGTTCCAGTAAAGCTGTGGCCATGGCCTCGAGAGCCGCATCCCGAATCTCAGTGGGCAAGGTGGCTGTGCGCTGGGCGGCAGCTCGAGCCGTCTGCACCTGAACTAGCAGGGAGGAGTTGGCAGTTCTTGCAGGAGCTCCAGGAGACATGGGCAGAGAGGCAACAAAACCCAACCCAAAAGGCTACAAAAAGTTCCAATCTGATGGGATCCTGGGAGCAGCCTTGCCAGAATCCCTATGCTAGCTTGGGCAAAACTGGGCAGTCCTCTCAGCAGCCTATCAGAATTTGGACGCTGCTAGCTGCCCCTAGAGGAGCCTAGTCTGGCAAAACCCAGCCCATCTTCAACCAGTACCGTGTTTTCCAGGAGAGCCGATGAGAAAACGTGGGTTTGTGGTGAGTGCAACGGCTGCCGTGGTTACAGCCGTGTCGTTGGTTGGCGTGCAGCTATCCATGCCAGGTTGGGCGGGGTTTCGCCGGGATCCCAAAGAAGTGGTGGACGAAGTTTGGCAGATTGTCAATCGGGAGTACGTCGATCCTTCCTTTAACTCCGTCGACTGGGAAGCGGTGCGCCGCGAGCTGCTCAGTAGAGAATATGCCACCCGCGAGGAGGCCTACAAGGCCATTCGCGAGGCCCTCAAGAAGCTCAACGATCCCTACACCCGCTTCTTGGATCCGGAGCAGTTTGCCAGCATGCAGATCGAGACCTCGGGGGAGCTGACCGGCGTGGGGATCACGCTGGGTGTGGATCAGGAGACCAATGAGCTGGTTGTGATCTCGCCAATTGAGGGATCCCCTGCCGATCGCGCTGGGATCAAGTCCAAGGACGTTATCGTGCGTATTGACGACAGATCCACCGAGGGCATGGACACCAATACTGCCGTCAGCCTCATTCGCGGTGAGCCAGGCACCCGGGTACGGCTAACCATTCGCCGCGAGGGAGAAGGGCTGAAGGTGTTTGACTTGGTGCGGGAGAGAATTGAGCTAGCTACAGTACGCCACGAGGCTCGCAAAGAAAACGGCCTGCTCATCGGCTATATCCGCATCACCCAGTTTTCCGGCAACGCCGCCGAAAGGGTGCGCCAGGCCATTCGCGACCTGGAAAAACAAGGGGTGGCTGCCTACGTGCTGGATCTACGGGCCAATCCTGGGGGGCTGCTCCACGCCAGTGCCGAAATTGCGCGCATGTGGATCAATCGAGGGAGCATTGTCTCGACGGTGAATCGGCAAGGGGAGCAGGATCGCCTTGTGGCCAACAACAGCGCCCTCACCGATAAGCCTTTGGCGGTCTTGGTGGATGGGGGTTCTGCCAGCGCCAGCGAGATCCTCTCCGGCGCCTTGCAAGATAACCGGCGCGCTGTGATCGTTGGCACGCAAACCTTTGGCAAGGGCCTGGTGCAGTCGGTGCATCCCCTCTCCGACGGGTCGGGGTTGGCAGTCACCATTGCCCGCTACCGCACTCCCAAGGGCACCGAGATTGACCACAAGGGTATCACCCCCGACATTGTGGTGGAGCTGTCGGAGGCAGATCTGAAGCGCCTCAGCAAGAACCGCGAACTGGTAGCCACTGCCGCTGATCCGCAGTATGCGGCTGCCATTCGCGCCCTCCAGGCCCAAATTGCGGCCCGCCGGCAACAGGCTTCCAGCGTCGTTCGTTCCTCTTCTCGGTAGGCGGTGCTAACCCTAGGTGGAAAAGGCTTTATCGTCGGCAGGCAGGGTAGGCGAGGATGGCAGGATCCATGAATTTGAACTTGGCCGGACGGGATCTGCTCAAACTCAGCGACTTGAGCCCGGCGGAGCTGGCGGCCTTGCTGGCCCAAGCGGCGGAGCTGAAGCGGGATCCCTACCGGGCAGACCTGCGGGGTCGAGTGCTGGGACTGCTATTTCAGAAGGCTTCCACCCGTACCCGGGTTAGCTTTACCGTTGCCATGGCCCAGTGCGGGGGCAGCACCCTGGACTTGGTGCCAGCGGCAATGCAAATAAGCCGCGGCGAGCCCCTGTCGGATACAGCCCGCGTCCTCTCCCGCTACTTGGACGCCATTGCCATCCGCACCTACGACCAGCGGGAGCTGGAGCTCTTTGCCGAGTATGCCGAGATCCCCGTGATCAACGCCCTCACGGATCAGTTTCACCCCTGCCAAGTTTTGGCCGATCTGCTCACCATTCAAGAGAACTTCGGGCAACTGGCAGGCCTGACCTTGGCCTATTGTGGCGACGGCAACAATGTTGCCCATTCCCTCCTGCTGGGCTGTGCTCTAAGCGGGATCCACATCCGCGTTGCCACACCCCCTGGCTACGAGCCGGATGCGGCAGTGGTGGCAGAAGCGCAGGCCTTGGCCCAGGGATCGCAGGTGCTGGTTTTGCGGGATCCCTACGAAGCCGTTGCGGGAGCCCAGGTGGTCTATACCGACGTCTGGGCCAGCATGGGCCAAGAGGATCAAGCGGCAGCCCGCAAAGCCCACTTCCTGCCCTACCAGGTCAATGCCGAGCTCATGAAACACGCAGATCCGGAGGCGATTGTGCTCCACTGCCTGCCCGCCCACCGGGAGGAGGAGATTACTGCCGAGGTTTTGGAGGGATCCCAGTCCCGCGTTTGGGATCAGGCGGAAAATCGCCTTCACGTGCAAAAGGCGCTGCTAATCCAACTGCTGGGAGCAGGGTGAGGATCCTCACCCCCGGCTCGAAGAGAGGGTCAGCGGTTGTTGGGGCGGCGGGCAGCGATCGCCAGGCTGACGTTGGGCAGCCGCTGCAGAGCATCCATGACCTCCACCACCTTGCCGTGGGAGAGGGCCAAGTCAGCGTTGATGACCACTAAGCGCCGCCCTTCAGCCGGCTTCTCGGCCAGAATGCGTTCCACCGTGGGGATCAGGGCACCAAGATTGGCAATTTTCTGCCGGTTGACAGCAATTTGGCCTTCGGCCGTGATGCTCACGGTAACGTCTGGCTGACGGCGGGCTTGGGCTGTGGAGGCCTCTGGCAAATTGACATCGAGCGCCTCTGAGCGGGTAAGCACCAGGCTGGCGATGACGAAAAACACCAAGATCGAGAAGATGACATCGATTAAGGGCACGATGTTGATCTCGGCGGGTCTGAAGTTCTCTTCTGGAATGCGCATAGGCTAGGAGGGCTCAAGCTGGAATGCGCATAGGCTAGGAGGGCTCAAGCGGGGAGTAGGGAGGAAGAGTGGAGCTGGGGCCGGGCTTGGCGTAGGAATACTGGGGAAGCTGCTGGGCTGGCATCTCTAGCCGCTGCCGATGCAGCAACTCCAGCTCGCCGCCGTACTCCTGGATCTTGGAGAGTTGCCGCAGGTACAGAGAGCGAAAGACATTGGAGATCAGCAAGGTGGGAATAGCCACAATCAACCCGAAAGCCGTCGAGTAGAGGGCTTCGGCGATGCCTTGTCCCACCCCCTGCGTATTGGTGCCGCCAATATCCCCCAGTTGGATGGAGCTGAGGATTTGGATGATGCCGGTAACCGTGCCCAAGAGGCCCAGGAAGGGAGCAACGGTAATCACCGTGTCAAAGAGAGTGTTGAAGCGCTTTAATAGCGGCACTTCGGCTGCCAGGGCTGTCTCAAGGGCCAGTTTAAAATCCTCAGGGCTGGCTTCGTTGAGCTCCAGGGCAGCCAAAAAGATGCGCGCAATGGGCAGGTCGGCATTTTGCTCCAGCAGGTACTGGGCAGCCCTGGGGTTGCGGCGGTACTGGCTGAGGGCTTGCCGCACCACCTCCTCCTGCCGATGGGTAACCTTCCACCAGAACAAGGCCCGCTCGAGGCAACAAGCCACCGAGAGAACCGAGAAGGTCAACAGGGGGATGGAGTAGTACCAACCCTGGATCAGAAGCTGCAGGACTCTAGCCATAGGATCCGGATGACCCCCTCCCAGCGGCACCTCACGCTCATCCTGTCATAGCACTTTCCCGCTAGAGCTGGGATCCCCTTTTGCTCACTTGGGGTTGCTTTCTTTCCCAGGGCAAGCTGCTGATTTTCCAGCAAGGGCGCTATCCTAAGGCGTGGAATCCAGAGGCTGCCGGCGTATTCACTGACAACCTATGCCTACTCAGCCCTTCCCCCCTTTGGCCCTCCTCAGTGTCTCTGATAAAACTGGCCTTGTCCCCCTGGCTAAGGCACTGGTCCAGGAGCACGGCTTTCAACTGGTCAGCAGCGGCGGTACGGCCAAGGTGCTCTCTGAAGCTGGGATCCCGGTTACCCCCATCTCGGCCCACACCGGTGCGCCGGAGATTCTGGGGGGACGGGTGAAAACGCTGCACCCCCGCATCTACGGCGGCATCTTGGCTCGCCTGGAGCGCCGCGAAGACCGGGCAGACTTGGAGGCGCTGGGGATCCCGCCCATCCAACTGGTGGTGGTCAACTTCTACCCCTTCGAGCCGACGGTGGCCCAACCCGGAGTGACTCTGGAGGAGGCTTTGGAGCAGATTGACATCGGCGGGCCGACGTTAGTGCGGGCAGCGGCCAAAAATTATCCCTATGTTACGGTGCTCACGGATCCCAGCCAGTACCCTCAGTATTTGCAACTGCTCTCTAGCTCCTCCAGCGAGGCGGAACGGCTGGCCTTTCGCTTCCAGTGTGCCCGCCGCGCCTTTGAGCGGGTCTTAGCTTACGACCGCGCCATCGTCAACTATCTGGCCCGCTCAGAGCTGTCCCAACCCTCTCAACCTCCAGCTTCTGCAGGCGCTGCTGAACAGGTTTTTCACCTGCAAGGGATCCCGTGGCAACGCCTGCGCTACGGGGAAAACCCCCACCAGGCTGCCACCTGGTATGTGGTGGATGCGGCTGCCCCTGGCTGGCATCGAGCCAAGCAGCTACAGGGGAAAGAGCTGAGCTACAACAACCTGCTGGATCTGGAAGCGGCCCGCGCCCTGGCGGCAGAACTGAGCATAGGACTTGCCAACGGCTCTAAGCCAGCGGTAGCGGTGGTTGTCAAGCACAACAACCCCTGTGGGGTAGCCGTTCGCCCAACCCTAGCTGCCGCCCTGGAGGCTGCTTTGGCTGCCGATCCCGTTTCCGCCTTCGGGGGCATCGTTGCCCTCAACCAAACCTTGGATGCGGAGACCGCCCGGCGGCTGGCGGAGCCTTTTTTGGAGTGCGTGGTCGTCCCGGGCTGCACGCCTGAAGCGGCAGAGCAACTGGCGGCCAAAAAGAACTTGCGGCTTTTGGTTCTGCCGGACTTTGAGGTGGGGCCAGCCCAAACCATTCGCACCTTGGCCGGCGGCTTTCTGGTGCAAGAGGCCGACCGACTGCAGGGATCCGTTCGCCAACCCTCCTGGCAGGTGGTGACCGAGCGCCAGCCTACCCCCGAGGAGTGGGCGGATCTAGAGTTTGCCTGGATAGTCTGCAAACACGTGAAATCCAACGCCATCGTCGTTGCTCGCCAGGGGCAAACCCTTGGCATCGGGGCAGGGCAGATGAACCGGGTGGGGGCCGTCGAGCTTGCCCTTCGCCAGGCCGGTCCACGGGCCGCGGGAGCGGTTTTGGCCAGCGACGGCTTTTTCCCCTTTGCCGACAGCGTCGAGGCGGCAGCCCGTGCCGGGATCCGCGCCATCATTCAACCGGGAGGCAGCATCCGCGATGCCGACTCCATTGCCGCCGCCAATGCTGCGGGTATCGCCATGGTCTGCACCGGCATCCGTCACTTTTGGCACTGAGGTCAAGAGCTCAGGGCAGACCCCAGGCTCTGGCCCGCTCTGCCAGCCAGCCCTCGGCACGCAGGTTTTCTAGCTCGCGGCGCACCCGCAGCCGCAACTCAGCATGCTCCAGCCCCTTGGGCATGGCAATGCCCAGCCCCACCGCCCCCAAGGGGGATCCCAAAAACTGAAACTGGGGGTGCTCCGCTAGCCACCCGGCCAGCACCGATCGGTCTGCTGCCCAGGCCTGCACCGATCCTTTCAAGAGCAACTCCGCCCCTTCCTGATAGGAATCCACCAGCACCAACTCGACCCCTGGAAGGTAGCGATTGAGGTGAGGAATAGCGGCAGATCCGCGCAGGACGGCAACGCGAGCGCCGCGTAGCTCCGACCAGCTTGTCCAGTTCTGGGAGCGGGCCACCACCAAGCTGGGGCCATCCTGATAGTAGGCAGAGGTAAACTCCACCTGGCGGGCCCGATCCGGCGTGATGCCAATCTGGGCAATGGCCAGGTCCACCTCCCCCGCGGCCACTGCCTGCAGCCGCTCCACGTTGGCCACCGGCACCAGCTCCACCGCCTCTCTTGACCCCAGGAGCCGGGATCCCAGCTCGCAGGCCAGCTCGATCTCAAACCCCTGCAGCTTGCCCATGGGATCGCGAAAGCCCAACGGCCTCAGGTTGTCTTTGACCGCAATTCGCACCTGACCCGAACGCACAATCTCTGGCCAGGGGCGGGCAGCCGCAGGGATCCCCCTCCCCAAGCAAGCCAAGGCCAGGCCGGCTGCCATGCAAGACCTCTGGATTGCTGCGGCCAACGGAGACCGAGACCCCATCTCTTTAGGAGGCGCGGGCCTGGCGAGCTGCTTCCACCACTTGGGTAAAGGCTTCTGGATCCAGGAAGGCCAAGCGGGCCAGCATTTTGCGGTTCAGTTGGATATTGCCTTTTTTGAGGCCGTCGATGAACTCGCTGTAGCGCAGGCCCTGGGCGCGGGTGGCCGCGTTGATGCGGGCAATCCACAGGCGGCGAAAATCCCGCTTCTTGCGCCGGCGATCCCGGTAGGCGCTGCGCAGGGCTTTCATCACCTGCTGGTTAGCCGTGCGGAACAGCTTGGAGCCAGCTCCGCGGAAGCCTTTGGCCAGCTTGAGGATCTTCTTGCGACGCTTGCGAGCAACGTTGCCGCGTTTAACTCTCATAGCAGTAACCCAATACCGGCAAGTACACCTTGCAATTGACAAGCCCAAAGACTTTTGGCTGGGCCGCAACCGGTGAGGACCTAGTGGGCGTTGGGCAGCATCAGGCGCACGTTGGCCAGATCCTGTTTGCTCACCAGGGCCACGCCAGCCAACTTGCGTTTGCGGTTGCTGGTTTTGTGCTCGAGCAAGTGGTTGTGCCCCGCCCGGCGGCGCATAAACTTGCCGTTGCCGGTGAGGCGAAAGCGTTTTGCGGCAGCCTTGCGAGTTTTGATTTTGGGCATGGGAGTGAGCTGGAGCAAAGTCACAGCCTTCCAGCATAGGGTAGAAAGGCCTGGGGGAGCAAGTTTTCTCCGCGGCTAAGTGGCGAGGGCGCTCAAAAACCGTTCTCTTGCGGCTCCAACAGCAGCACTTGCCAGCGCAGCAACTGCTGTAGCTGCGACCAGCTTAGGGGAGAGGCTAGGCTCTCTTGAATGGCTTGGACGGTGCGGATCCCGTCTACCTGCTGCAGGAAGGCAAAGGCCTCCTCGCTTAGGGAAATGGCCTCGTAGGCGTAGTTGAAAATGCTCCGCCCCGGCCACAGGCCCAGGCAGGGGCTGAGGTGGGCCACAGCTGAGGCCACAGCTTCTGGACTGGTCCATTCCCAGCGGGGGAGGGGGGGCCTGCCAAGAAACAGCTCGTAGTGGGCCACCACCGGGTCCAGCAGCTCAATCAAGCGGTAGCGCTCCAGCTCCGGCAGTTGAGCCGCCTGGGCCAGTAGGGCCTCGTCCTGGCCCAACACCCGTTCCAGCCGCCAGAACTCGGGGTTGGAAAAGCGCAGAAACTGCAGCCCTGAAGCCCGAATGAGCTCAAACAGGGTCTCAATGTTGTAGTCCACCTCCTGCGGGTGCAGGTACATGTCAGCAAAGCACTCGTCGTCCACGTTCTCGAGGGCCCAGCGGGCCTGTTCCTGCTGCTGGATGCGGTTGCTTGCTGGCAGGATCTCGAAAAGGCGGCGACCTACCTGGAGGCCCTTTTGCAATTGCTCGGGGGAGGCGAGAGGTTGGTGTTCGGAGCCGGTGACCAAGAGGCGAATGGCCTTCTGCATCAGGCGAATCTCATGGCGGCCCAGCTCGCCGTAGACAAACAAATGCAGGATCCCGCCAGGAGCTAGTTTGCTCGCCAAAGCCTGCAGCCCCGCCACCGGGTCCGGCAAGTGGTGGAGCATGCCCACGCAGTTGATGAAGTCGAACTGCCCTGGCAGCCGGTCGATGTCGTAAACGTTGAGCTGGCAAAACTGCACTGGCGGCGCCTGGGAAGCCCGACAGCGAGCCTCGGCAATTTCAAGGGCGCGGCTACTTAGGTCAAAAGCCCAGATTTCGGCGTTGGGGTTCTGGTGGGCGATATACTCCGTCCCTACTCCGGAGCCGCAGCCGGCATCCAAGATGCGCACCTTGCGCCGGCCCGGATGGGATCCCGTGCAAAAGGCATAGGCCTGGGGCCAACTCCAGCGCCAGTTCCACCCCGGCGGGGGAACAGTGCCGATGGGCTGCGGTGGGAAAGGGTAGAGCTCGTAGAGCTGCCGCACTTGCTGGAGGATCTCTTCTGCACTGCGGGAGGAGGGCTGCATAGGCGCTGTCGGGTTAAGCTGGACCTCAAGACTCCAGAGACGATATCCCCCTGCAGTTTAAATGGTTGTCCGCTCCTCTCACCTTTTGCAAACCGGCCTGACTTTCGATTGGATCAAGCTGACGGCTGAGCTGAAAAAGGTTTTGGATCCCAAGCGGGTGATTAGCAAGCCGGAGGAGCTGCTGGTCTACGAATGCGACGGGCTGACCAGCTACCGGCAAAGGCCGGCTCTGGTGGTATTGCCGCGCACAACAGAAGAGGTGGCCCAGGTGGTAAAGCTGTGCAGCCGCTACGGGGTGCCCTTTGTGGCGCGGGGATCCGGCACTGGGCTATCGGGGGGAGCGCTGCCTGTGGAAAACAGCGTCGTCATCGCTACCACCCTGATGAAGCAAATCCTGGAAATCGACTTGGAGAACCGCTGCATGGTGGTGCAGCCGGGGGTGATTAACGCCTGGATTACCCAGGCAGTGGCTACCCAAGGCTATTTCTATGCCCCGGATCCCTCTAGCCAGTCAGTTTGCTCCATCGGCGGCAATGTGGCGGAAAACTCCGGCGGCGTCCACTGCCTCAAATACGGTGTAACAGCCAATCACATTCTCGGCCTGACGGTGGTGCTGCCGGATGGGGAGGTGGTGCGCTGGGGGGGCAAGATCCCGGAGATGCCCGGCTACGACTGGGTGGGCCTGTTTGTCGGCTCCGAGGGCACCCTGGGGATTGCTACCGAGATTACCCTGCGCTTGCTCAAGGCGCCAGCCCAGGTGCAGGTTTTGCTGGCGGATTTTAACAGTGTCGAGGCAGCAGGAGCTGCCGTTTCCGACATCATCGCCGCCGGGATCATCCCTGCCGGCCTGGAGATCATGGACAACTTCAGCATCAACGCCGTTGAGGATGTGGTGCAGTCGGGCTGCTACCCACGGGATGCGGCGGCCATCTTGCTGGTGGAGGTGGACGGCCTGGAGCTGGAGGTGGAGGAAGCCAGCCAGCAGGTAAAGGCCCTGTGCCTAAAAAACGGGGCGCGCCAGGTGCAAGTTGCCTCCAGCCCAGAAGAGCGGGCGCGTCTGTGGAAGGGGCGCAAGGCAGCCTTTGCCGCCATGGGCAAGCTCAGCCCCAACTACTACGTCCAAGATGGGGTGATCCCCCGCAGCCAGCTCGCCTATGTCCTGAAGGAAATCGAGCGCCTCAGCCGCGAGTACGGCTACCCGGTGGCCAACGTGTTTCATGCCGGCGACGGCAATCTGCACCCCTTAATCCTCTACGACGAGTCCGTGCCGGGATCCCTAGAGCAGGTGGAAAAATTGGGGGGCGAGATCCTCAAGCTCTGCGTGCGTCTGGGGGGCAGCATTTCTGGCGAGCACGGCATCGGTGCCGACAAGCGCTGCTACATGTCGGAGATGTTTACGCCCACGGACTTGGAGAGCATGCAGTGGGTGCGGCAGGTGTTCGACCCGCAGCGCCTCGCTAACCCTGACAAGATCTTTCCCACTCCCCGCACCTGCGGCGAGGCAGCCCACGCCCACCGGCAACCGGAATGGCAAGGGATCCCCGTTTTCTAGCTAACCTGTCGCTGCTGCTGTAGCTCAGCAAAGGCCTGGGCAAAGTCTTCCTGGCGGATGGCCAGAGCCTTGGGATCCACTGCCGCGGCAGTGGCGCGGTGGCGGCGAATGGCAGCAATGGCAGCACGGTTACTTAGCAGGGCCAGATCGGCCCCACTCCAGCCTTCCGTGCGCTCGGCCCACACCTCCAGATCCACATCTGGCCCTAGGGGCCGCCTGCGGTTGTGCACGGCCAGGATTTCCCGCCGTGCGGCGCGGTCCGGCAGTTCCACGCTTAGGTGCAGCTCCAGCCGGCCAGCGCGGGTGAGGGCGGGATCCAAACTGGCTTTGCGGTTGGTAGCAGCCACCACCAAGACTCCCTGGCTGGGGCGGATCCCATCCAGTTCGGCCAGCAGTTGCCCCAGGACGCGGTCGCTGACGCCGCTATCTCCGGAGTAACTGCCCCGCGCTGGCGCCAGGGTGTCGATCTCGTCGATGAAAATCACGCAAGGAGCGCACTGGCGGGCACGGGCAAAGAGTTCCCGCACCGCCTGCTCGGAGGATCCCACCCACTTGCTCAAGAGCTCTGGGCCGGAGACAGCAATGAAGTTGGCCTTGGCCTGGGAGGCGATGGCCTTGGCCAAGAGGGTTTTACCCGTGCCGGGCGGCCCGCTGAGGAGGATCCCTTTGGGCGCATGGGCCTGGGCCTGCTCGTAGAGCTCTGGGTGCAGCAGGGATCCCTCAATGGCCTCCTGCAGCACCTGCTTGGCCTGCTCCAGGCCGCCAATTTGATCCCAGCTCACCTGGGGCGACTCGACTTCCACTGAGCGCAACACCGCCGGCTTCACCTGTTGCAGAGCTTCCTGAAAGTCCGCTGCCGTTACTTTCAGGGATTCTGGGATAGGGGATTCCAGATCCGGCACCTGGCGCCGTAAGGCCGCATAGGCCGCCGCCTGGCACAGGCCGCGCAGATCTGCCCCCACAAAGCCCAGCGTTTGCTCTGCCAGGCTATCTAAATCCACATCCTCTGCTAGGGGCATGTTGCGAGTGTGAATGGCGAGAATTTCCCGCCGCCCCTCCCGATCCGGCACCTTGAAGACAATCTCGCGGTCAAAGCGCCCCGGTCGCCGCAGGGCCGGATCCAGGGCTTCGGGCCGGTTGGTAGCCGCTAGCACAACAATGCCTTTTTGGGCCACAAACCCGTCCATCAGCCCCAGCAGCTGGGCCACCAGGCGTTTCTCCACCTCCCCCTCGACGGTGCTGCGGTTGGGCACAAGGGCGTCAATTTCGTCGATAAACACCAGGCAAGGGGCAGACTTAGCCGCTCTCTCAAACAGCTGCCGCAGGCGTGCCTCCGCCTCGCCGTAGTACTTGCCCATTAGCTCCGGGCCAACCACGGCAATGTAGTTCACCCCCAGACTCTCGGCCAGGGCGCGGGCCGTCAGGGTCTTGCCAGTGCCAGGGGGGCCAACCAACAACACCCCCCGGGGCGGCTCTAGCCCCAACTTGGCCAGTAGCTCGGGCCGCTTGAGGGGGATCTCCACCAGCTCCCGCAAGGCTTGGAGTTGCTCCTTGAGTCCTCCCACGTCCTTGAGGCGCAGCCCCGACCTCGACTCTGGGCGCTCAGCGGAGATTGGCCCACTAGCCTCGGGGGCTTCCTGGAAGCAGGTTGCAGCCATCCCCTGGAGCTTGCTGCTCCAGCCGGGATCCCCTGTCTGGAAGTGGCGGGGGATAGAACCAGAGCGAGGGATGGAGGTCGATAGAGGCCGGGTCTGGATGCGGATCTCGGTTCGCAGTTCTCCACTTTGTTTTTTCTCCTCCAGCTTTTGGGCCAGCTCGATCAACTGCTCTATGCCCTGGATAAAGTTGCTGAGATCCACCATAGCCAGGCTTTCCCCACCAGTTGACCTGCCAATGGACTCCTCCCCAGCTTTCCAGCCAACTCCCAAGAGGGGGAAGCTGGCGCCTAAGCCGCCGCTGGGCTGGGAGAGGGGCTGGGCGGGAGTTTGCGCACCTCAGAGCAGAAGGAAGCCATGCTAAAGCCGCCGAAGCGCTTGACAAGGCTAGTCCGCAGGCGCAGGTTGGGGCTGGCAAACCAAATGCGCTCCTCCGACTCAGTCATCTCGTACTCGGTGTAGAGGGTGAGGGCGCCATCGGCTCCCATCACGTAGGTACCGGCCACCGGCACTTTCTCGGCATAGCCTTGATCCCGCAACAGTTGCCCGCGCATGGGGTTGTCAGGATCAGGAATTGGAACCAGCACCACCTCGCCTTTGTACTCTTCGTTGTCCCAGTCCTGCTCCCCATTCCACTGGACTCGCGCCGCCCCCACGGCTCGCCGTGGATCTACCTTGAACAGCTCGCAAACCCGAATGACTTCTGGATCGGTTGCTGCCAGGGTAACAATTTGCAGCTGCGACCTTCCCCCTTCAGAGCGGCGAAAGGCCAGGTGATGGCTGGTGCGCTGACACATCCACTCGCCAGCGCTGAGGGCAAAAAACTCCATTACGGTCATCATGGCCGACGCGGATCCTCATCGATAGCAACCGGGATTTGCCGATTCTAGCTTGGGCTGTAGCCAGAGATTTGCTCTTGCCGAGTTTGCTGTTGCCGCCAGAACTGCTCTGCAAAGGCCACGGTCGGATGGAGGGGAGCTCGCGGCTTACTGCGCAGGATCATCCCTGCCTCTTCAGGGGTGCGGTCGCCCTTGCGCTGGTTGCAGCGCTCGCAGGCAGTCACCACATTGTCCCAGGTGTGGGAACCACCGCGGGAAAGAGGGATAACGTGGTCTAGGGTCAGGTTATGGGTGCTGCCGCAGTACTGGCAGGTGTAGTGATCCCGCCGCAGAACCTCGCGCCGAGTAACAGGAGGCACCCGCCAGGGCCGCTCTTTGCCCTTGATGGTGAGGCGAATGTGCTCAGGCACCTCGATGACCCGGCTGGGGGAGCGCACCTGCCACACCCGCACATCCATCATCCTCAGCGGCTCTGCTTTGCCTGTTAGCAGCAGTACAATCGCTCGCTTAATATTGACCCGGCTGATGGGCAAATAGTTTTGGGAGAAGACGACAATCGACTGTTCTAGAACGTTGGTGGCAGCAGTCATAGCCTGGCTTTTCCATCTGCCGCCATTGTCTTGGGAAATTGGGCCAATGGCAAGTTGGTTCTCTAGAGACCTGGACAGATGGGCTACTATCCGGGTGATGGTTGGAGCCCGTGCCTCCCATGACCCACCCGCTGTATGTTGCCCTGGTTTGGCACCAACACCAGCCCCTCTACAAAAGTCCGCTGGCAGGCAAATATCGCTTGCCCTGGGTGCGCCTGCACGGGATCAAAGACTACTTGGACTTGGTTTTGCTGCTGGAGCGCTATCCCCGCCTGCACCAAACGGTTAACCTGGTGCCTTCTCTGATTGTGCAAATTGAAGACTACGTGGCCGGCTCGGCCTTCGATCCCTACTTGGAACTGACCCTCTCCCCCGTTGAAAAGCTTACCCTGGAGCAGCGGCGCTTTATTGTCGAGCGCTTCTTCGACAGCCACTACCCCACCATGATTGAGCCCTACCCCCGCTATCGCCAACTCTACGAACAGCGGGAATCCCAAGGGATCAACTGGTGCCTACAGTACTGGACACCGCAAGACTTCAGCGACCTCCTGGCCTGGCACAATCTGTCCTGGTTTGATCCCCTCTTCCACGAAGATCCCGAGATCGAGGGCTGGATCAAGATGGGATCTGGCTTTACCCTTTCGGATCGGCAGCGGATCTACGCCAAGCAGCAGCAGATCCTAGCCGCCATCCTGCCCCAGCACGCCAAGTTGCAAAGTAGCGGCCAACTGGAGCTGACCACCAGCCCCTACACCCACCCCATCTTGCCTCTACTGGTGAGCGAGCGCTCGGCGCGGGTGGCTCGGCCTGGCCTGCCCCTGCCCCGCTACCCCTTCCACTGGGAGCAGGATGTCCACAGCCAGCTGGAGCGGGCCAAGCAGATCTACCGGGAGCGCTTTGGCCGCGAGCCGCGGGGGTTGTGGCCTTCCGAACAGGCGGTCAGCCCCGCTATCGTGCCTATCGTGCGCAAGCAGGGCTTTGAGTGGATCATCTCTGACGAGGGAGTGCTGGGCTGGAGCCTGGGCCAGCCCTTTCACCGCGACGGGCAGGGCCATGTCCTCGAGCCGGAAAAGCTCTACCGCCCCTACCGTCTGGAGAGCGAGGCAGGGGATCTGGCCATTGTCTTTCGGGATCACCGCCTTTCCGATCTCATTGGCTTTAGCTACAGCGCCATGCCTGCCGACGCTGCCGCCAAGGATCTTATTGGACACTTGGAGAACATCCGCAACCGCCTGCCTCCCGAACAGCCTTGGCTGGTCACCATTGCTCTGGATGGGGAAAATTGCTGGGAGTACTACCCCCAAGATGGCCGGCCCTTCTTGGAAAACCTCTACGCCCGCCTCAGCCAGCACCCCGCGCTGCGCCTAGTGACAGTCTCGGAGTTTTTGGAGCAGTTTCCCCCCACCGAGTTTCTGCCGGCAGAACAACTGCACAGCGGCTCCTGGATTGAGGCCGACTTTACCACCTGGATTGGGGATCCCGTCAAAAACCGCGCCTGGGAGCTCTTAGCCCAGGCCCGTCAGGTGATTCAAGATCACCCCCGCGCCAACCCCCAAGCCTGGGAAGCTCTGTGGGCCGCCGAGGGATCCGATTGGTTCTGGTGGTTTGGGGCAGGGCATTCTTCCGCCCACGACGCCGTTTTCGACCAGCTGTTTCGGGAACACCTGCAGGCAATCTACGTCGCCCTGGGGGAGGCGGTGCCGGCGGTGCTGCAGTTTCCCCTCGAGGATCACGACGGCCTAGGGGATCGGCTGCCGCAGGGGTTTATCCATCCCGCCATCAACGGTCGTCCCAGCGAACGGGAGTGGAGCCAGGCCGGGCGGGTGGAGATTAGCGCCGCCAGGGGTACCATGCACCGCAACAGCGCCGTCCGCCGCCTCTGGTATGGCTTCGACCACTTCCACCTCTATCTGCGGCTGGATTTTAACTCGGTGGTGCAGCGGCCCAAGCAATTGCTGGTGCTCTGGTTTTATCCCAACTGCATTACCCTTAACAGCCCCATCCCCCTGCAGGGACTGCCCGCCGAAGCCCCTCTCAACTACCTCTACCGCCACTTGTTGAGGCTGTCGCTGCCGCCCCCCAGTCAACGCCCGGCGGAGGTAGAGGCTCAACTTCTCCAAGCAGGGGAGTACCACACCTGGCACTCCCTCAGCCATCAGGTCAAGGCCGTGGTAGATACCTCCCTGGAGGTGGCCATTCCCTGGAGCAATTTGGGCGCCCAGCCAGGGCAGGAGCTGCAGTTTGCCATTGTGGCTGCTGACGGCGAGACCTTTCTGGAAGGGATCCCGCCCAAGGCCACCATTGCCCTGCGCAGACCCTAGCAAGAAGTATCCCGCCTATGCAGCGCGAGCTTTACCCTCCCATCGAGCCCTACGACCAGGGCTTTCTGCCCGTCTCTTCCCTGCACACCCTCTACTACGAGCAGTGCGGCAACCCAGAGGGCAAGCCAGTGGTGTTTTTACACGGGGGGCCAGGGGGTGGGATCGAGCCCCTCTACCGGCAGTACTTTGATCCCCGCCGCTGGCGGGTGGTGCTGTTTGATCAACGCGGCTGCGGCCGGAGCCGCCCCTACGCCGAGCTGCGGGAGAACACCACCTGGGATTTGGTAGCCGATATTGAGAAGCTGCGCCAGCACTTGGGCATTGAGCGCTGGTTTGTCTTCGGAGGGAGCTGGGGCAGCGCCCTCGCCTTGGCCTATGGCCAGACCCACCCCAACTCCTGCCTGGGCTTTATCCTGCGCGGTATTTTCCTGCTGCGCTCCTTCGAGATCCGCTGGTTTTACCAGGAGGGGGCCAGCTACCTTTTCCCCGATGCCTGGCAACACTACCTCGAGCCCATTCCCCCCGAGGAACGGGGTGACCTGCTGGCAGCCTACTACCGCCGCCTTAACGACCCCAATCCGCAGGTGCGCCTGAAGGCAGCCCGTGCCTGGGCCATCTGGGAGGCCAGCACCAGCAAGCTTATCCCCAGCCCTGAACTCATCGAGCGCTTTGGCCAGGAGAGCTTTGCTGAGGCCCTCGCCCGCCTCGAGTGCCATTACTTCATCCACCGCGGTTTTTTGGAGACAGAGGATCAACTCCTCAAGGGGGTAGAGCGCCTGCGCCACCTGCCAGCCGTCATCGTCCAGGGGCGCTACGACGTCGTCTGCCCTCCCCTTTCCGCCTGGGAGCTACATCAGGCCTGGCCAGAGGCAGAGTTTCACCTGATCCCCGATGCTGGCCACTCCATTACTGAGCCCGGGATCCGCACCGCCCTCCTGGCGGCCACCGATCGCTTTGCCCAGCTCTAAGAACGGCTGCAAAGAGGGCCTGCCGTTGCCTAGCAGCAAGCCTCAGCCTGACTCAAACTGAAGGGCTTCAGGATCTACGTAGTAGCAGCGGGCATTGTCCGCACAAATGAGCGCCCAGCCGTTGCAGTTAGCATCGACTAGGATGTACTCCGATTGCGGGATAAAATGACCTTGATGGTTGCGGGTCTCCTCCTTGATCCAGACCGTCTGATAGTTCATCCCAGCGTCCCTCCAACTCCTCCTCAAAAAGACTTAAGAACAGGACTTAACCTTGCTGCAAGCAGTGGCAAAGCTAGGCAAAAACTAGAGGCAACAAACTCAACCCCTTCTCGAGGTTCAGTAACCGAGCGCTCGAGGGTAGGTTAGCTAGGCAATACCTTTAACTGGGTAAGAGAAGTCTAGCACTGCCTCTATGAGAAGAGCGTTAAGAGTTACAGACTAAGGCAAAAAGCTCTGGATTTTCGTAAACTCTTGTTGCAAAATTGGCTCGAGCCCGCTTAGGCTTCTTCAAATGACCCGTGGTGAATCCTGCAACCCATTGAGGCGGCGATTCCCTCCCTCCGTCAAGTTGGATTTGACACCAGCAATCTGCTACCAGCGTGCCCCTGTTTTTTTTCAGTTCCAGCGCCGCCAAGGTCAAGTCTACCCCGGGTTTTAGCTCAGCGCGGAGCTACGGGCACAGAGCTGCTCTTGCCCGCTCGCTCATCTGCTGAAGTGCACCGAGGTCGGGGAGAGGGATCCCTTCCCCTTCAGCAAGCCATAGCCAGTACTCGATGTTGCCGGCAGGGCCAGTGATAGGCGACCACGTATAGCCCTGCACCCGCCAACCGCGACTCACTGCCGCCTGCATCACCGTCTGGAGCACGCGAGCGTGGATAGCTGGATCCCGCACTACCCCCCTTTTGCCCACCTGGCCTCGGCCCGCCTCAAACTGCGGCTTGACTAGCAGCAAGGCTTCCCGCGGCGAGCGCAACAGCCTCCACAGAGGATCCAACACCTTAGTCAGGGAAATAAAGGAGAGATCCACCACTGCCAGATCCGGCCAGTTGGGAGTGGGCACCTCGGTTCCGTAGAGATCGGCTGGCTGAAGATAGCGCAAGTTGGTTCGTTCCTTAAGGATTACCCGCGGGTCAGTTCGCAAAGACCAGGCCAATTGGCCATAGCCCACATCCACCCCATAGACCCGCTGCGCCCCTCGTTGCAGGAGGCAATCGGTGAAGCCCCCAGTGGAGATGCCAGCATCCAAACAGATGCGACCCTGGACTTGAATGGGAAAAGCTTGCAGTGCCCCCTGAAGCTTTTCTCCTCCTCGCGAGACAAAAGCAGACTTGGCCTGGATGTGGACTACAGGATCTCCGCTTACCCACGTCCCGGCTTTTTCCGCCCGTGCTCCGTTGAGGAAGACTTCTCCCGCCAAGATAGCCCGCTGCGCCTGCTGGCGCGAAGAAAAATACCCTCGCTCCACCAGCCAGGTATCCAGGCGGACTCGCTCGGCCATGCCCTAGCCACTGGCCTTCCACTCCATCAAGATAGACGACCGGGATCCCTTCTGTCAGCCGCGACTTAGCCAAAGCGCCCGCTCACATACTCTTCCGTCTCGCGGTTGGCGGGAGAGTTGAAGATCTTCTCGGTGCGGTCAAACTCTACCATTCGTCCGTAGCGGATCCCTCTCTCGTCAAGTTCAGTGTTGAAGAAGGCAGTGAAGTCGGACACGCGAGCTGCCTGCTGCATGTTGTGGGTGACGATGATGATCGTGTAGCGACGGCCCAATTCCTTAAGCAGCTCCTCAATGCGCAGCGTAGAAATAGGATCCAGCGAGGAGCAAGGCTCGTCCATTAGAATTACCTCCGGCTGAATGGCCAGGGTGCGGGCAATGCAGAGGCGCTGCTGTTGTCCACCGGAGAGGGAAAGGGCGCTCATCCTCAACTTATCTTTCACCTCATCCCAGAGAACGGCCTGGCGCAGTGCCCGCTCCACGAGCTCGTCCAGATCCCCCTGGTAGCCATTAATCCGGGGCCCAAAGGCAATGTTGTCGTAGATGGATTTGGGGAAGGGGTTGGGCTTCTGAAACACTAGGCCAACCCGCCGCCGCACCTCAGAGGGATCCACATCCGGGTCGTAGATGTTTTTCCCGTGGAAGATAACGGAGCCTTCTACCCTTGCCCCTGGGATTAAGTCATTCATGCGGTTGAAGCAGCGCAAAATAGTGCTCTTGCCGCAACCTGAGGGGCCAATGAAGGCTGTGATGTGATTTTTCGGGATCTTCAGGGAAACCTGCTTAACCGCCAGGTGGGAGCCGTAGTAGACGCTCAGATCCCGCGTCTCTAGTTCAACCTCCAACCGGGTGGATTGCTTAGGAGAGCCCGACTGGTCAGAGAGTGGAGAGCGCATAGGAGTGTTGAAAAAGATAACGTCGCTGCAAGGCTTAGATAGTGATGGCTTCTTGGCGACGACTCACAAGGAGCCGGAAACTGACGGTGGTAATCAGGGCCAAAATCACCAGAGCCAAAGCCCCTCCCCAGGCAAGCTTCTGCTGGTTTTCAAAGGGGACAAGGGCAAAGTTGTAGATCAACACAGCCAGCGAGGCCACTGGCTTCAACAAACCGCTGGGCCAGAGAAAGCTAAACAAAGCCGTGAAGATCAGGGGCGCCGTCTCACCTGCAGCGCGGGCAATGGCCAACGTCACCCCCGTCAGGATCACCGGCAGAGCCGCTGGCAACACCACGCGAAACACCGTCTGCACTCGCGAAGCCCCCAACGCATAGGCAGCAGCCCGCGTATCGGCCGGCACCAGGCGCAGCGCCTCTTCACAGGACAAAATGATGATAGGCAGGGTCAGCACCGATAGAGCCATCCCGCCGGCAAGGGCCGAGAAGGTTTTGGTGGAAAGCACCAGCACCCCATAGGCAAACACCCCGGCAATGATGGAGGGAACCCCCGTCAACACCTTGATAATGAAGCGCAGAAAGGAGGCCGCGGGGCTGTTTTTGCCAAACTCCGAGAGATAGATGGCTGCGAATAGACCAATGGGGAATGTGATGGAGATAGCAATCGACACCACAATAATCGTCCCCAGCACCGCATTGCCAAATCCGCCCACCTGATCGCCCGGAGGAGGGGGAAGCTGGGTCAGCGTCTGCCAGCTTAGGCGCTCGATGCCCCTGGTGAAAACGTAGTAGAGGATGAGAGCCAGCACAAAAATGGCGAAGATGCTGGAGGTAGCTGTCAGCGCTGTCATTCCTACATCCAAGAAGATGCGCTGCCAGGGCTTCGCTCTGCGCTTAAACAAATTGCCTTGCTCTACCGCCTGCACTTGCGCCGTCATGTTCCCCTACTCCCACGAAGCTGTTAGCGCAAACTTGACACGGCGTATCATCAGCTCCGCCGCAATGTTAACCACCAGAGTGATGGCTAACAGAATCAAGGCCACATACATGAGTGCTGCAACCTGCTCGGGGCCCGCTTCCGCAAACTCGTTGGCCAATAGGGCTGGGATGTTGCTGGCAGGAGCCAGAAGCGAGATGCTAATGCCGCGGGCATTCCCAATCAGCATCGCTACTGCCATCGTCTCCCCTAGGGCGCGTCCCAAACCCAAAACCACCGCTCCCAGGAGGCCGCCAATTGCTGCCGGCAGCACGACACCAAAGATGGCTTCCCAGCGAGTGGCTCCCATCGCATAGGCAGCCGCCCGCAACTCTGGCGGAACGGACACCAGCACTTCCCTGGCGATGGCAGTAATGATGGGGATGATCATGATCCCCAAGACAACCCCCGCTGTCAGCATCCCAGGCCCTACTGGTGGTGTGCTGAAAATGGGCAGCCAGTTGAAGTGCTGGAACAAAAACATCTGTACAGGGCGGAAGAAGGGGATGAAGATAAACAACCCCCAAATGCCGTAGACCACACTGGGAATGGCTGCCAGCAGCTCCACCACGATGATCAAGGCTGTGCGCAAAGGCTTGGGCAAAAAGTCCTCGCTCAAAAAGATGGAGATGCCAAAGCTTAAGGGAACGCCCACGATCAGAGCAATCAGAGAAGTCACCAGGGTGCCGTAGATCTGGGGCCAAGCACCGTAGTTGTTCACAACAGGATCCCAGGTGGTGCCCCAGAAAAAGCCCAGCCCGAACTCCCGAATGGCAGGTAGCGCCTGAATCCCAATCTCCAGAGCAATCCACAACAGTAGGAAAGCCGAGAAAAAGACGGCGATCCGCGTTGCCCAAATAAATAGCCAGTCGCGCCAGCGCTGGAAGACGGGCCGGGGCCGAAATAGAGAACTGCTCTCTGCGGAAAAGGTAGTGGTCATCTGCTGGGTAGGGGGTACAAACTTCTACGGAGTGATGCTTTCCAGGGCAGCCAGAGCTTTCTTCCGCGTTTCCTCTGGCAAGGGCACATAGCCCAACGGCTCCGCAAAGGATTGCCCTTCGGTGAGGCCGTAGCGAAGAAACTCTTTGACAGCCTTGGAGGTTTCAGCTTTGGGGTAGGCTTTGTAAGCCAAGATCCACGTGTAGCCCACAATGGGGTAGGAGTCTTCCCCTGCGGGATCTGGGTCAACCCCCAGCAGCCGCTCGTCGAGCTTGATTCTCGCCAGCGCTGCCTGCTCCGTCTCAACTTTGGGGGTGACGAACTTGCCTGCCCGGTTTTCCAGGCGAGCGATATTTAGGTTGTTGAGCTTAGCAAAGCCGTACTCCACATAGCCGATTGAGCCAGGAATCTGCTTGATTTGTTCAGAAACGCCTTCGTTACCGCGAGCTCCCACGCCAGTTGGCCAGTTCACGGAAGAGCCACGGCCCACTTTTTGCCGCCATTCGGGGCTAATGGCGTTGAGGTGGGTGGTAAAGATGTCGGTGGTGCCACTGCCATCAGAGCGGTGCACAACAGTAATCGGCAGATCTGGGAAAGTCACGCCTGGGTTAAGGCCAGCCAGCAGCGGATCGTTCCATTTCTTGATCTTGCCCAGGAAGATATTGACCAGCGCCAGGCGAGAGAGGCGAATTTCAGGACCTACGCCGGGGACGTTATAGGCTGCCACCACTGCCCCGCCCACCATAGGCACGGCCACCATGCCCTTGGGAGGGTTGGCTTCACCCTCAATCTTGCTAATCTCCTCAGGACGCGGCACGCTATCGGTGGCGCCGAAGTCGACAGTGCGGGCCACAAATTGCTGACGGCCAGCGCCGCTCCCCACCGATTGGTAGTTGACTTGGATGTTGGGGTTTTTCTTGCCAAATTCTTGGGCCCACGTTTGGTAGAGAGGGGCCGGGAAGGTAGCTCCAGCGCCGTTGATGGTTATCGTCTTCTGCTGGGCAAACACTCGCTGCCAGCCGGCCTGACTTGCCGCAAAACCAGCAGCAACTGCCGACAAGGACTTGAGGAAAGAACGACGACCCAAGGAATGCGACATCAACATACAGAGATCTCTCCACTGAAGAGCGTGTCCTAGCCCAGGTCCAAAAGCTGCAACTGCGAAACCTAACTCCAAGAGTTCAGTCCACTGGGCCGAAGAAAGCACAGGATCTCGTTGAGACCCCAGCCCCTGCAACTCAGTCGTTAAATGTAACGTAAGGTCAACCCTTTTTTGGTTAACAAGAGGTTAAACTCAGGTTATTTCTAGGCCCAGCAGCCGAGGTCGCGACTGTCGGGCTTAATCAGGGTAGAGACCCCAGGGGGAGGCTGGGGCTGGGCTGACATTGGTCGGTGGAATGCCTAGAATAGAAGGCTGTCAAGAGAGTGGGTGCCTTCCTCCTATGGCAAAAGATGTGCAGGTGATGCTGCGCCAGGCGGTTCCTGGGCTCGGCAAGCCGGGAGAGGTGGTGAGTGTCAGGCCGGGCTATGCCCGCAACTACCTTTTCCCGCGGCAGATGGCGGTGCGGCTTACGCCTGGACTTCTCAAGGAGCAGCAGATGCGGCGGGAGCAGGAAGCAGCCCGCAAGCTGGCTGAGAAGCAACAGGCGGAAAACTACAAAAAGGCTTTGGAGACGATTGGCCGTTTTGTCATCCGCAAGAAGGTGGGCGAAAAAGACCTGCTCTTTGGACAGGTAACTGCCAGCGATATTGCCGAGGTGGTGCTGGCTACCAGTGGCCTCGATATTGACCGCCGTAACGTCTTGCTCAATGAGGAGATTAGGAAAACTGGGGTTTACCTGGTGCAGGTGAAGTTACACCCCGAGGTTACCGCTACGCTGCGCATTCAGGTCACGCCTGAGTAGAAAAGAGGTTCTGGTTCAGACGGCTATGCCCACTTGGCCCGCTGCGCTAGGGTGTGCAGCCTAGCAGTCGGAGAGCGGGGGAGAGCTTGGTTCTTCTACCCTGGCTGGTGGTGATTAGCGATTACGACCTGACCGGTGGGGATCGGCTTCCGCCTCAGAACATAGAAGCGGAGGAGGAGATCTTGGGCGGCATCCTCCTTGACCCTGAGGCGATGGCGCGGGTGGCGGAGCTCTTGCGGCCTGAGATGTTCTACCTCTCCGCCCACCAGGAGATCTACCGGGCTGCTCTGCAGTTGTACAGCCAGGGCCAGCCCACTGACCTGACCACTGTTTCTGCCTGGTTGGCAGATCACCAGCTCTTGGAGCGAGTGGGAGGAACGGCGGCAATTCGCCGCCTAGTGGAGCAGACGGTTAGCAGTGTCAACATTGACCAGTATGCCCGTCTGGTGGTGGACAAATACATGCGCCGCCGGCTGATTCAAGTCAGCAACACCTTGGCGCGTCTGGCCTACGACACTAGCCAGCCTCTCCCTCAGCTCCTGGATCGAGCCGAGCAAGAGGTGTTCAGCCTCACCCAGGAACGGGTGCAGCGCAGCCTTGTTCCAGCCTCGGAAGTTTTGGTAAACATCTTCTCAGAGTTGGAGGAGAGGTTCCAGAGCGGGGCTCAGATCCCTGGGATCCCGACCAAATTCATTGACCTCGACAACCTGACCCAGGGCTTGCAGCGGTCGGATTTGGTCATCCTAGCCGGCCGTCCTTCGATGGGAAAGACCAGCCTGGCTCTTAACATTGCCCAAAATGTGGCTGCCTACGTCAAGCAACCGGTGGCCATCTTCAGCCTGGAGATGTCGCGGGAGCAACTGGTGCAGCGGCTCTTGGCCAGCGAGGCGCGCATTGATAGTAGCCGTCTGCGATCCGGGCGCATCAGCGAGAATGAGTGGCAACGCCTGGGGCAGGCGATTGGCTTTTTGTCGCAACTGCCTTTGTTTATCGACGACACGCCCAACTGCACAGTTACAGAAATCCGCTCCAAGGCGCGGCGTCTGCAGGTGGAGCAAGGAGGGACGTTGGGGTTGGTGTTGATCGACTACTTGCAGCTCATCCAGGGATCTGAGTCCGACAACCGGGTGCAGGAATTGTCGCGCATTACCCGCGGCCTCAAGGCGCTAGCCAAAGAGCTGATGGTGCCGGTGCTGGTGCTATCTCAGCTCAGCCGGGCAGTGGAGTCCCGCTCAGACAAGCGTCCGAAACTGGCAGATTTGCGGGAGTCGGGTTGTCTAGCCGGCGATACCCGCGTGAGGGACGTGGATCGCGGCAAGATCTGGCGGCTGGAGCAACTGGCAGCCCTGCCGCCTTCAGCAGAACTGCCGCGCCTGCTTAGCCTCAATGGGCGCGGGCGGCTGGTGCCCCAACAGCCAGTGAGGGTATTTTGCAGTGGGCGGCAGCCCACATGTCTTCTAAAAACCCGCCTCAACTTTTCCATTCGTGCCACTGGCAACCACCCCTTCCTAACTCGGGACGGCTGGAAAACCCTCGACGAGCTGCAACTGGAGGAGGAGGTGGCGGTGGTGGTGCAGGAGGGGTTGATCTGGGATCCCGTCGTCTTCATTAGCGAGCCGGGGGAGCCGCAACCGGTTTACGACATCGAGATGCCCCGCCACCACAACTTTGTGGCCAACGGCCTGCTGGTGCACAACAGCATCGAGCAGGATGCCGACGTGGTGATGATGATCTACCGGCCCGAGTACTACGATCCCAACACCAGCGATCGCGGAATTGCGGAGGTAATTGTTGCCAAACACCGCAACGGCCCCACGGGCACGGTGCGCCTTTTGTTTGAAAGCCAGTACACCCAGTTTCGCAACTTGGCGGATCCCTATCGGTGAGCGAAAGCCGCAGCAGAAGTAGATCGGGACTCCTTTCAAGGACAGGTCCGGGGTGCGAGGTGTTAGCCTGAGATTGCCCCCCTAGGGCAGGTCGCTGTTGCTGGCTACCTCCCTCTGCCTAAAGCCATATGTTCAAAAGCCTGTTGATCGCCACCGATTGCCGCGATGGACTGCAGCGTTTTGGCAAATGCCTAGAAGAGCTTTACCTGAATGGGATTGAGCGCGTTGCCTTTGTGCATAGCGTCGCTCGGCAGGACGACGACATTGGCCTTCCCGAAGACCTCACCCCCAAAGTGCAGGCGCAACAGGCTCGCTTACAAGAGGTGTTGAGCGCCGTTCCTGCAGGGCTGGAAGTCAAAGTCTTGGTGCAGGCGGGCAAGGCGGTGGATCTGATTTTAAGAGGGATCCAAACCTGCAGCTCCGACTTGCTAATCACAGGCATGGGGATCCACAATCTGCTCACCGAAAAACTGTTTGGAAGCACCACCTTGGAGCTGCTGCCGAAGCTGACCATCCCGGTAATGGTGATGCGTCCGCAACTCATCGCCGCCTTTACTCTGGAAGAATTGCGCCTGCGCAGCCGCCACCTATTTCGCTCCCTCCTAGTGCCTTTTGACTTTGAGGAGCCCCGCCGGCAGCTCCTCAGCCGTCTTGGCCAACTGCTGCCAGGAACTTCCCAGTGTCAGGCCATTACGCTGCTCTATGTGGTGGATCCCAGCGCCCGCCGCAACCAGGGATCGCCGGCAGAAGAGCTCAAGCGCAGGGCCGAGGCCGACTTGGCCCGGCTAGTCGAACCGCTGGTCGAGCAGGTAAAACCGGTGCAGTTGCGGGCTTTGGTGCGGGTGGGATCCCCGCTTCAGGAAATCCTAGCCACCGCTGCTGAGGAGGACATGACCGCCATTGCCACCGCCTCCCCACGGGTGGGGACCTTTTGGGAGTGGTCAATCCGTAGCCTCACCGGCGAGATTCTACGGCAAAGTTGGCATCCGGTGTTGTTTTTCCCGCGCGGTTCCTTGGCGTAGTAGAGCTGCCCAACCCCCCTTCTATGCCGCTTGACCAAACCTTGAAGGAACTGTTCCAGGCGGTGGCTCAGGGGAAGCTCTCTCCCGAGCAGGCCCTGCAAGCCTGTCGCTTCCTGCCTTTTGAGGCGGTAGGAGACTTCGCCCGGGTGGATCACCATCGCCTTCTGCGCACCGGCTTTCCCGAAGCCGTGTGGGGGCCGGGCAAAACTCCCGAGCAGATTGCCCAGATTCTGGAGCGGCTGCACCGCCAGGGATCCCTAGCTTTGGCCACCCGCGTCGATCCCTCGGTCTATGCCCAAGTTCGCTGCCGCTTGCCCCAGGCCCAGTATTCTCCTGTAGCGCGCTTGTGCTGGATCCCTCCCCAAAAGGTGCATAGCTATCCCGGCCAGATTAGCGTGATCTCCGCTGGCACTGCCGACGTGCCGGTGGCTGAAGAGGCCGCTCTCACCGCCGAGCTCTCCGGGTTTCAGGTCAACCGCCTCTGGGATGTGGGAGTGGCCGGGATCCACCGCCTGCTGCACCACCGCGCCGCTCTGGAAGCCGATGTGCTCATTGTAGTGGCAGGCATGGAGGGAGCCTTGGCCAGCGTGGTGGCGGGCCTGGCAGACTGTCCGGTAATCGCTGTGCCCACCAGCGTTGGCTACGGGGCCAGCTTCCAGGGCTTGGCTGCCCTACTGACCATGCTCAACTCCTGTGCGGCGGGAGTGGGAGTAGTGAACATCGACAACGGCTTTGGGGCGGCCATTTTGGCAGGCCAGATCCTGCGCTGTGGACAGCGGCTAGCGACGCGATTGCCTTCGCCTGCAACCCCTGGAGATAGGGAAGGTTAAGAAATGTAAAACGATCCTGAGCTGGGCAAGCTATACTCGGGCCATAGCTATGCTGGAGCTTTGAATTTCTCCGCTGGGAGGAAGCTGAGGGGTCGAGCCTTTCTCCAGCTACCCTTCTTGGGGCGCTTCCTCAACGACCACAAAAATCTTCCGAAAGGGAGGTTATGGACGTAGGATAGCAGTCTGGGGTTGGCTGCACGGGACGAACGACTCTTTGACCGGAGCACAGGAAGCTCGCTGCTATGTCAATCAAGGCAATAGACACCGCTGTGGCTCTTGTTCAAGGGATAATTCAGTCCTTTAGTTGGGCGGATCTCTTTTTGGTGGTGGCTCTGGTGTTTTTGGAGGCGGCCCTCTCTGCCGATAACGCTGTCGCCTTGGCTGCTTTGGTCAAGCATTTGCCCACCCCCCAGCAGCAGAACCGGGCTTTGCGCTGGGGCATTGTCAGCGCCTACGGCTTTCGTATTGCCATCGTGTTTGCAGCGGTGTGGTTGGTCGAGTACCCGCCCGCGCGATTCTTGGGGGCCTGCTACCTGCTCTGGCTGGCCTGGCAACATTTTCGCGGGGAAGAGGAAGGCCCAGCGCAGGACATCACTCGCCAGGCCAATTTTTGGCAAACGCTGGTCATGGTGGAGCTCACCGACCTTGTGTTTTCCTTCGACAGCATTGCTGCTTCCGTGGCCGTCTCCCGCAAGGCGTGGGTGATCATCCTTGGCGGCATCCTCGGCATTACCCTGATGCGCTACATGGCCTCTTTGTTCTTGCGCTGGCTGGATGAGTTTTCCCGCCTGGAAGATGCTGCCTTTGCCATCATCGCCCTAGTGGGAAGCCTCATGCTGCTGGAGGTGTTCTTCCCCCAGATCGAGATCCCGGACTGGGGAATGGTGGTGGCTGTGTTCCCTGTGTTTGTCTGGGGCTTCTCCCAGCGCCGCAGTCCTTCTCCCCCAGCCGTGGCCCAGCCAGATTCGGCTCTGCCCCGTTTAACAGAGGAGATCCCTGCCGGCTTAGCCGCTCTTGCTGAAGTGGAGTCTGCCGCCGAGCTACAGTTGGACTAAATCGCCAGCAGGTTGTCCGGGCAGGGGAAGGGCCTTGTAGACTAGCAGTGGAGGCAAGCCACCGGAGGAACGTACCCTGATTCCGCAGTTTTGCCGGAAGTGGTGGACAAAGTGCTGCCAGCAAGCCATTGCCACAAGCAAGGACAACCAGCAGAAGCCCCCAGCAGGGGTAGAGGGTGGACACTCTCCAGCCAAGGTAGACGAGCCGATCCCTCTGGTAGAGCTGCGGCAGGTCTCTAAGCGCTTTGGGGCTACGGTGGTGCTGGATCGGATTGACCTCAAAGTGTACCGGGGCGATGCCCTAGGACTGGTGGGGCCTTCCGGTACTGGCAAGTCGACCCTGTTGCGCATCATCGCGGGCCTAACGGAGCCCGACGCTGGCGAAGTGCTCTGGTGCGGTATTCCTTTGCCAGAGATTCAGGCCGGCCACCGCACTCCTCCTTTGCGGCTGGGCATGGTATTTCAGCAAGCGGCTCTATTCGACTCCCTAACGGTGGAGGAAAACGTCGGTTTTTTGCTCTACGAGCACTCGCGGCTGCCGCGAGCCCGCATTCGGGAACTGGTGGCGGCCAAGCTGGAGGCGGTGGGGCTGGCGGGTAAGGAGAACAGCCTGCCGGAAGAGCTCTCTGGGGGGATGCGCAAACGGGCTAGCTTTGCCCGCGCCATCATAGAGGATCCCTCTCTGCCCCAAGACGAGCCGCAACTGCTGCTTTACGACGAGCCCACAGCGGGCCTGGATCCCATTGCTTCCACCGTAATCGAAGACCTCATCCGGGATCTGCAACAGGTGAAAAAAGCTTGCGAGAGCTACATCGTCGTAACCCACCAGCACAGCACCATCTACCGTGCCACCGACCGCGTTGTGCTCTTGGCCCAGGGGCGGGTGCAGTGGGAGGGATCCGTGCAAGAGATTGCGACGAGCGACAACCCCTTTGTGCGGCAATTCTTCAGCGGTAGTGTAGAAGGGCCAATTCAAGTGGCAGGGCAGGTGTGATGCGTTCGCGAGCCATCCGAGAAGGGGCAGTGGGCCTGTTGATCTTGGCGGGGGTTCTGATCTTTGCCGGGCTGTTTCTGTGGATCTACAACCTGCGCTTTGGCAGCCGCGGCTTTCGGTTTACCGTTACCTATCCCGGCGTGGCCGGCCTGGCGGAGGGCTCTAGCGTGCGGCTGCGGGGGGTAGCTGTGGGCCGGGTGGAGCGCATCGTGCCTCAGGCAGCTCAGGTGGAGGTCCAGGTGGCCATCGACCAGCCCTTGATCATCCCTCGCGATGCTCTGTTTATTACCCAGCAAACAGGGTTGGTGGGGGAGACGGTGGTGGACATCTTGCCTAGGGGGAGTGTCGAGGGGGCAGTGGGATCCCCCCTAGCTGCCGATTGCGACCGCAGCCAAATCATCTGCGATGGCGATGTGGTGGAAGGCACACCGGGGGTGGATTTTGGCCAGTTGCTGATTCGCCTGGAGCGGTTGCTTGCACGGGTTGACGATGATGAGGTTTTTAGCACCCTTAACGCCACCCTAGAAGGGATCACCCGCGCTGCCGACAGCGTGGCCAACCTCTCGGAAACCCTGGAAGAGCGGGTGGCAGCCCTGCGCACGGAAGATCTGGACTTGTTGCAATTCACCGAGGCGGCCAGAGCAGTGAGCCAAACTGCCGCAAGTCTCCAGGAGGCTGCCGACCAGTTCACGGCCCTGCTTCTAGAAAATCGCGCCTCGATCCAGGCCGCCCTAGAGAATATCCAGCAGGTGAGCGCCGATCTGGAGGCGATGTCGAGCGCGGTTCGCCCGCTGCTTACCGATCCGCAACTGCAAGAGGAGGTGCGCCAGATCCTAGTAGGGGCACGAGTAACGGCGGAGAACGCGGCCAAGGCCACTGAGGATCTGCGGCAGCTTGCGGCTGCCCTAAGCGACCCGGGCACCCTAGCAACCTTGCGCCAAACCCTGGACTCCGCCCGCATCTCCTTTCAGAACGTGCAAAAGATCACGGCTGACATCGACGAGCTTACCGGGGATCCCCAGTTTCGCCGCGCCCTGCGAGAGCTGGTGTTGGGGCTGAGCAACTTGGTTTCCAGCGCCCCTTCCAACAACGGGATTCGGCCCGCTGCCGTCCAAGTCGCGCCCGTTTCTTTTACCCTCGCCCCTATGGGGCAGCAGCCGGTTCCCCAAGAGAAAGCCAAGATCCCTGCCGAGATCCGCTCCCCTAGCAGCGGCAAAAGCCATTGAAGGGATCCCGAAGCTGGGGTAGGCTTTGCGGGTATAGGACGCCGCGCCGTTGACCAGGGTTGAGGTGTGAGGAATGTGTGGCATTGTCGGCTATGTGGGCTTTCAGTGGGCTGCCCCCATTCTGGTGGAGGGCCTACGCACCTTGGAGTATCGCGGCTATGACTCCGCAGGCATTGCCACCGTGGATCCAGAAGAAGGCTTGAGGATCGTGCGGGCCACCGGCAAGCTGCACAACCTGGTGGTGAAACTCACTACAAACATGCCCACAGCCAAGGTGGGGATTGGGCATACCCGCTGGGCCACTCACGGCGGCATTAGCGAAGAAAATGCCCACCCCCACTGCGACGTCCAGGGGCGCGTCGTGGTTATTCAAAACGGCATTGTGGAGAACTACCTGGAGCTAAAGGAAGAACTGCTGCGGCGAGGGGTTACCTTTCGCTCCCAAACCGATACCGAAGTCATTGCCCAACTGCTCGGTCTCTACGTCGAGGAGCTGGGATCCTTTGAGGTGGCCTTTGGCAAAGTGATGGGACGGCTGCGGGGGGGAAATGCCGTGGTGGCTTTGGATCGGGAGGCGCCGGATCGGCTGATGGCCGCCCGCCTGGGCAATGCCGGGGCTGTGGTGATTGGGGAGGGGGAAGGGGAAAATTTTGTGGCCTCAGATCTGCCCGCCATCATCCGCCACACCCGCAGGGTGGTGTTCCTGGAAGATGGAGAGATGGCCATCCTCACCGACTCCAGCGTGCGCTATCAGCGCATTACCGGCGAGGAGCTGCGCAAAACTCCCCTTACCGTGGCCTGGGATCCGGTCTCGGCGGCCAAGGGCGGCTACAAGCACTTCATGCAAAAAGAGATCCACGAGCAGCCGCGCACCATCACCGAGACGCTGCGGGGGCGGGTGGATCTGGAAGCAGGCCGGGTGAACTTGGAGGGGCTGGCCCTGACAGAAGTGCAACTGGCTCAGGTGGAGCAGATCCACGCTGTGGCCTGCGGCACTGCCTGGCACGCCTGCTTGGTGCTCAAGTACTTCATTGAGAACCTGGCCCGCACCCCGGTGCAGGTGGACTACGCTTCCGAGTTTCGCTACCGCCAGCCGGTGCTGCGCCCCCACAGCCTGCTTTTGGCTCTTACTCAATCCGGGGAGACGGTGGATACGCTGGCAGCCATGAGCGAGGCCCGCAGCCAAGGGATCCCCACCCTAGCCATCGTCAACGCCATCGGATCCCAGGCCACCCGCCTGGCGGATGCGGGGGTTATCTACATCCACGCCGGGCCGGAGATCGCCGTGGCTTCCACCAAGGTCTTTACCGGCATGTTGGTGGCAGGGTACCTGCTGGCCCTGCAACTTGCCCAGGCCAAAGGGATCCTCAGCCCAGCCCAGATCCAACCCCACCTGCAAGCTTTGATCGAGCTGCCAGCCAAGATCAGCCTCTTGTTAAAAGACGCCGCCCTCTACGACCACCTGGCGGAACAGTACCACCATGTCACCGACATGCTCTACCTGGGCCGCTGGGTCAATGCCCCCATTGCTCTAGAGGGGGCGCTAAAGATGAAAGAAGTGAGCTACATCCATGCCGAGGGCTACCCAGCAGGGGAGATGAAGCACGGCCCCATTGCTCTCATCGACGAGCGCATGCCAGTGGTGTGCATTGCCACCCGCGATCCTGTCTACGAAAAAATGCTCTCCAACATCGAGCAGGTGCGGGCGCGGGGCGGGCGGGTCATTGCTCTAATTAACCCGGAAGATACCCAGGTGCGGGAGAAAGCCGACCACGTCATCGAGGTGCCCAGCACCACTCCTCTGCTGTCAGCGGTTTTGAACGTCATCCCCTTGCAGTTGTTTGCCTATGCCATGGCCCTCCGCCGGGGAGCCGACGTGGATCAGCCGCGTAACTTGGCCAAGTCGGTTACGGTTGAATGAGCAGCGTTTGGTGAACCTTTCACCTAATCTAGGTTTTGCACAATTCGGGAAAGCTCACTTCTCTCGTCCACACTGATTCGGGTCGGGGATCCGCTGATAATCCGCTCGTAGCCGCGGAAGGAATCGCGAATTTCAATGCCCGAGTTGGAGATGACGTACTCGCGGATGCCCTTGTCGTGCCAAGATCCCCGCATCTTAAAGACGTTGAGGGCCCGCGCCATCTCGCCCCGAATCTCCACGTACTGCAGCAGAATAATTGTGTCGGTAATGGTGGAGATGTGGGACTCGGTGATGGAGTGGGATCCCATGAATTGGTCAGTAGTGTTGGTGAAAAAACCAGTGATCTCCTCCTGCTTGGCTAGGCTAGTTACACCAATAACAAACTGCCGAAAAGCATCTTGGCTTACGCCCCGCGCCAGCGCCGAGAGGGAGTCAATGGCCATGCGGGAAGGTTTGAAGGCCATCATCTCCGCTTTGATCCGCTGCAGATGGTCTTCCAGACCAGCAGACTCGGGGTAGGCGCAGATGATCTTGAGGAGGCCCTGCCGTTCAAACCCCTCTAGGTCGATGCCCCAGGAAGAGGCATTGCGGGCAAGCTGCGCCCGCGACTCTTCATAGGCAAAGAGAAGGCAGCGCTCCCCATTCAGGCAGCCCCGCTCGAGGAACTTGCTCACTAGCGAAGTCTTGCCAGTTCCCGTGGCGCCGGTGGCCAGGATAATTGAGTCCTTGAAGAAGCCGCCGCCACACATTTCGTCCAGCTTCTCAATTCCAGAAGAGATGCGCACATTGGAGGAGCGCTGAGTAAGTTGCATCGCCCCCAAGGGGAAGATGCTGATCCCCTCGTTGGTGATGGTAAAGGGATATTCGCCCTTCATGTGGGTGGTGCCGCGCAGCTTCAAGATCTCGATGGTGCGCCGCCGTTTCTCTCCTTCCAGGATGTTGCGCAGGATTACCACGTTGTCGGAGACAAATTCCTCCACCCCGTAGCGAGCAATCGGGCCGTACTCGTCCGTGCGCTCCGTGGTCATGACGGTGGTGACGTTGGCCTGCTTGAGGCGGGCCGTCAAGCGGAAGAGCTCCCGCCGCACCACGCCGGCAGGGTCGTACTGCTGAAAGATGGCGGTCACCGAGTCGATGGCAACCCGCTTGGCCTTGTATTTGCGAATAGCGTACTGGATGCGTTCGATGAGGCCAGACAAATCGAAGTTGCCGCTGACCTCGTAGCCCTCCGGGTCTGGAGAAGCATCCAAGATAAAGAGCTGACCTTTGTCGATGAGGGCCTGCAGATCCCAGCCAAAGCTGGAGGCGTTGCGGATAATGTCGGCAGGGGTTTCCTCAAAGGTAACGAAGATTCCCGGCTCTTGGTACTTGACGATGCCGTTGTAGATAAATTGCAAGGCAAACAGGGTCTTGCCCGTACCCGAGGTGCCGCTGACCAGGGTGGCGCGCCCCAGGGGCAGGCCGCCGTGGCTGATGTCTTCAAAACCTTCGATGCCCGTTTGCTTCTTGGGGATCCCGCGCAGCTCTGGGCTGCCGTTGCGGCGGCTAAGGATCTCCTCGGCAGCATTCTCCTGCAGGTTTTCCGGCCCAGAAGGTTCCAATGGCTGGCTCATCCTGCTCTCTCCTCTTAATCCTCTTCGTCCGCTTCTTTGCAGAGTAGATCTAGGCCGATGAGCACCTTCTCGCGGTTGGACAAGTCGCCAATGATCTTCCGTACCGGCGGCGGCAAAACTTTGGTCAGGGTTGGTGTCGCCAAGATCTTATCCTCCTCTGCCAGTTGCGGGCTCTTCAAGACATCGATTACCTTCAGGCTGTAGACGCCGCCGAACTCCTTTTCCAGGATCTCTTGCAAGGTGTTGAGGGCGCGCAGAGAACTGGGCGTATTGCCCGCCACATAGAGCTTGAGGACATAGGCTTTGCGACTGGACATGGCTAGGGATCTCTTGGAGCAGGTTGGGGAAGGGAGCGGCGGTACATTTCACTGAGGTGAGCCATCACGTCGATGAGGGTGAGGCGGTAATCCAGCAGGATCTCTTCGCTGCGACCCTCCAGCTTCAGTTGCTTGGCAAAATCCTCCATCAGGTTCATGTGCAGCTCCAAGAGTTGGGCAGCACTGATGTCGGCAAAAAAGGCAAGCGCCACCAGCTCGTCAATGCGGGCATTGACCGTCTCAGGAGATTGGAAATAGTCCAAGACAATGGCCTGGTAAAGATTGCGCAGTCGCCGCATGAGGGCCTGTTGCTCCTCGGGGGGCAGGTGGCGATAAAACAGGGCTGGATCCCGATGGTAGTACACCCCGGCATAGCCCAGCCGCTCCCGCAGCTTTTCTGCCAGCCGCTGCTGTTGCCGGTAACTGTCCTCGGGGTGGGGGAGGGCTGGGGGCAAGCTGCAGATGGGAGAAACCTGGAGAAAGAAGGCAATGGCCCGACTA
>NZ_JANSHH010000021.1:0-34800 GCF_047461515.1 Synechococcus sp. W70.1 | reverse complement strand
CTCCCGAGCCCCCTCTACCACCCCTAGATCTGCCGCCCCTTCCAGAACTGCCTCCCCTGGGGGGCGAAGTGCCTGTAGGCGTGGCTACGCCGCTCCCCACACCCACGCCAGATCCGGCTGCTTTTGCCCGCAGCGTGCAGGTTTCTGGGGTTATCCAAATTGGCCGTGAGTCCTTTGCCCTCATTTCTGCCCCTGGCACCCTTCCCGCAGTTGTGCAGGCTGGGCAAAACTACCAAACTGCCCAGGTAGCCAAGGTATCGGTGCCAGAGCGGCAGGTTGTGCTCTCAGAAGGGGGGGAGACGGTGGTCAAAACGATGCAGAATACAACAGTGATTGTGGGGGCGCCGTAGCTTGTCGGCCCTGGTGGCAAAACTTAGAAGCGGGGCTCACTGCCCAGGCGGGAGGGCTGCTGTTTGAGGTAGCGCAAGAACTCCCGCAGCTCAGCTTCCGTTAACTGGTGGCGAGATCTTTTCTGGAAGCGACGTTCCAAAAACTCTTGGCCCTCCTTGCGGCTCCAGCCAATGCGCTGCATCTCCACGTCCGTTTGCGCAATGAGATCCGAAAGGTCGTCGCTTTGCGTCTCCGCTTCCTTAAGGGGCTGGGATCGGGCTGAGATCCCTGCTGCTTCAGGGGTTGGAGGGGTAGAGGAAGACTGGGACTGTCCATTGCCCAAGTTAGGAGTTGGCCAACTGGGAGAGGACAGATAGGAAGCCCTGGCAGGGGCAGCGTCTAGGCCTAAACTTAAAGAGGAGGTAGGGCGACCAAATCCTGCATGCTGAAGAGCCCGCTTCAAGGCAGCATCTTCAGCGTCTTCGATGGTGTTTGAGCCGGCCATGCCACTGCCCAAAACGGTGTTGTTCACCACTACCTGGGCTTTGACGATGTAGATCCCTTCTTCCACGCGCAACAGATCGGTGAGCAAGCTGCCCATGGGGTACCGCTCTCGAAAGTCTTGAATCATCTTGGCGCCGGAATCTGTTGCTTCTAGAGCCCCAACTCCAGGCTAGCTTGAAGGTACGCCCTACATCCAGATCTTCTTGCCCACATTTAAGCCAGTCGATATTGGCTAGAAACGTTTGCCAATAGGAGAAGTCTTTCCTAGCAGTTAACGTCTGGCTCGGCAAAGGTATGCTTAGGCTAGGAATCTACCAGCAGCACCCAGGGAGGCACAGCAAGTATGGCTAGCGATACCACGGCGGCCAAGTCAGCCAGCTTGGGGCAGGCAGCTATTCGAGAGCGCAACTATGGCACTGCTTTGCAGTTGTTGCGGCGGGCTTATCGGGCCGATCCCAGCCCTGAAAATGCCCTTTGGTTGGCCACTGCCTACGAGGAGGCAGGCTACCTTCAGTTAGCTGCTCTCTATCGAGAATTGGCCCAAGAGCGCAGAGAGACTCCTAAAGCAAGGTCTCCCCGCACCCTTGAGGAGCCAAAGCAGCCATCTCCCCAATCGCCGGCTCGCAAGACCCTTCCCTCGCCGCAGCCGATCCCGCTGTCAAGTCCGTCCACCTCTTCTGGGGATCAGCCAATTGAGCTCTCCAAGCCCACACCCCTGGATCCCAAAAGCCTCAGCCGTCAGGTACCCTTGCGAGGGCAAGCCACAGAGGCTGCCTCTTCCGGAGAACAACCGGCCCAAAACGCCAACTACCTGCCAGTTCAACACGCTCCAGATCTGCAAAACCCCCAGCAGGGATCCCCCTTCGTGCGGCGGCTCAACCAACTGCATCGGCAATTTAAGGATCGGCCTACGGCAGAGCTGGCTCTGCAACTGGCGGAAGCCTACGACGAGCAAAAGAACTTCAAAGAGGCCCAGCGCTACTACCGGGAAGTTTTGGATTTGGATGACTCTTGGCTGCTGCGACCGATGGTGCTAGAGCGCCTGGAAGAACTGCAGCGCTTGCAGGGGCAGGAAGGCCAAGCGAGATCCCTGGCAGAGCCTTCAGCCCAGAACTTGCTCAGGCTGGCCGAGAAACTGGAACAGGAGGGGGAAATGGCTCGGGCTGAGCAGGTTTACCGGCAAATCCTGAAAATGAATGCCACCCTGGACATCCATGCCAAAGCGCGCAAAGGACTAAACCGGCTCTATCCCAACGGCAAGCCGTGATGCCAACCAGCCCAGGCAGACTCAATCGCCCAAGGAATAGCTGGGGCAAGGTTATCGAGGAAAGGAGGCGCGGAGACTCGCAGCTTTGGCCGTGGGGTAGCTTACTTCCCTGCGGGCTGCGGCAATGGTCTGGGGCAGCACCCCTACCAGCCGCGCCAAAACCTCATCGGGGAGTTGGCTGACCACCTCAGCAGAGAAAAACTCTTCTAGGCTAAAGAGCAAGGTTCGTGCCCGCTGGGCCGACAGAGGGTTGTCGGTAATCTGCTGCAGCCAGCGCATCCAGTGCAGCCGCTTGGCATAAGCATTCTGCCGCTCTTGGTAGCTCCGGGGATGCAACAGAGCCACATCCCCAATCGGAACCACACTGCTCGACTCCACATCCAAAGGACCCCCCACCGCAGCGCCCGGCCCGGCAAACTCGGCATGAAACGTTTTGCAGATGATCAAGGCGTTGTGTCGCTGGGGATCCACCATCAGCAGTTGACCACTGCTGAGACTGCAGACTAGCTGCTCTGGATCAACCCACGGAACCAGGCTGTGGCTGTTGGGAGAGGACCCGTTCATACCCCTCCAAGGTATCTGTTCCCCTTACATGAGATCTTCAACTTTTGCAGCCCTGCTTGACCAAATCTTCATCTTGGGATCTCGCCGACAAGCCGGATGGCGATCCCTTCACCGGCCTGGCAGCGGCCAATGCGACGGGCATAGGGGTAGCCGGCCTCCTGCAGTTCTTGCAATAGCTCCGCCGTGTGGGTCGGATCTACAGCCACCAACAAGCCGCCGCTGGTTTGCGGATCCGACAAGAGCAATTGCTGCCACTCGGGCAGAGAGTTGGCCTCTATTCCCTCATAGCTTTGCCAGTTGCGACGGGCCGCGCCTGGGAAGATCCCAGCCTCAGCCAAGGAGAGGGCTTCTGGCAAAAAGGGAATGGCAGCCAGATCCAACTCAGCGCTCACCCCCGAGCCACGGCAGACCTCCAGCAAGTGTCCCAAAAGACCAAACCCCGTTACATCGGTTAGGGCGTGAACCTGGGCTCGCCGGGCCAGTTGCGGGCCAATGCGGTTGAGCTGGGTCATCACTTGTAAGACTTCTGCATAGCCCGCTGTGCTGAGCTGACCCTTCTTCAGGGCGGTGGTCATTACCCCAATCCCCAGCGGCTTGGTCAGAATGAGATCGTCGCCAGGCTGGGCGGTGGCGTTGCGGCGGATGTGCTGCGGGTGGGCCAGCCCTGCCACCACCAGGCCGAAGATGGGCTCAGGGGAATCGATGGAGTGCCCCCCAGCTAGAGGGATCCCCGCTTCCTGACAGACTTGGATCCCCCCGGCCATGATCTCCCGAATGACCGACAGGGGCAGGGTGTTGACCGGCATGCCCAGGATGGCCAGGGCAAGGATGGGCGTGCCCCCCATCGCGTAAACATCGGAAAGGGCATTGGCGGCAGCGATGCGGCCAAAATCCACCGGATTGTCCACGATGGGCATGAAAAAGTCGGTGGTTAGAATGAGGGCCTGCTCGTCGTTGAGTTGGTAAACAGCAGCGTCGTCGCTGGTTTCAGCTCCCACCAACAGGGCTGGATCCGACCAGAGGAGGGGCAGCTCCTTGAGAATCTGCTGCAGCAGCGCAGGGGCAATCTTGCAGCCGCAGCCGCCACCATGGGAGTACTGGGTGAGGCGAATAGGAGGCTCCATATCAGGCGAAGGGAGAAAAGGTAGGCTTGACTTCACTGTAGCGGCCTCTGCCGGCAACTGGAAAAGGAGAGCGCTGAGTTAAGGTTGAAGGGATCCCTTATCCCTACCGTTGCCATGGCCTTTGTTCCCTTGCACTTGCACAGCGAGTACAGCCTTCTAGACGGGGCTAGCCGACTGCCGCTTTTGATTGAGCAAGCAGTGGCTATGGGTTTCCCAGGACTGGCCCTGACGGATCACGGCGTTATGTACGGGGCCATCGAACTGGTGAAACTGTGTAAAAGCAAGGGGATTAAGCCAATCATCGGCAACGAAATGTATGTTATCAACGGCAACATTCGGGACAAAAGCCGCAAGTACCCAAAGTATCACCAAGTGGTCTTGGCCAAAAACACCCAGGGCTACAAAAACTTGGTGAAGCTGACCACCATTTCCCATCTCCACGGCGTTCAAGGCAAGGGGATCTTCGCTCGACCCTGCATCAATAAAGAGTATTTAGTGCAATACAAGGAGGGGTTGATTGTTACCAGCGGCTGCCTTGCTGGAGAGGTTCCCCAGGCCATTTTGCAGGGGCGGCCAGAAATTGCTTGTCAGGTTGCTGCCTGGTACCAGGAACAGTTTGGAGATGACTACTACATCGAGATCCAGGATCACGGCTACCGGGAAGACCGCTTTGTCAATGTGCAATTGGTTCGCATTGCTCGGGAGTTGGGGATCCCAATCATCCTCACCAACGATACCCACTTTATTTCTTGCTGGGATGTGGAGGCCCACGATGCCCTGCTCTGTATCCAGACAGGCAAATCCCTCACCGAGAAAAATCGCCTTCGCTACACGGGAACAGAGTACCTAAAAAGCCTAGAGGAAATGCGCCGCCTCTGCCGCGATCACCTCGAGCAGGAGGTCATCGACGAGGCGATTGCCAATACCCTCAAAGTGCTGGAAAAGATTGAGGACTATGACCTGTTTGGGGAAATACGCATGCCTGACTACCCAGTTCCCCCAGGTCATTCTGCCGATAGCTACCTTGCTGAATTGGCCTGGCAAGGCTTGGCAAAGCGCTGTGGCGTCGCCCATCCGGATCAGATCCCCCAAAACTATCGGGAGCGCCTGCGCTTTGAGCTGGATATCATCCAGCAAAAGGGGTTTTCCAGCTATTTCTTGGTGGTCTGGGACTACGTTCGCTATGCCCGTGAGCACGGGATCCCAGTGGGCCCAGGCCGTGGTTCGGCAGCCGGATCCCTGGTGGCCTACGCCCTACAGATTACTAATATCGATCCTGTCAAATACGGGTTGCTCTTCGAGCGTTTTCTCAACCCAGAACGGCAATCAATGCCAGACATCGATACTGACTTTTGTATCGAGCGTCGGGGAGAGCTGATCGAATACGTAACCCGCAAGTATGGACAGGAGCGAGTGGCTCAGATCATTACCTTTAACCGCATGACTTCCAAAGCTATCCTCAAGGACGTTGCTCGGGTTCTGGATATCCCCTATTCAGAAGCTGACAAAATGGCAAAGTTAATCCCGGTATCCCGAGGCAAGCCGGCAAAACTAGAGGAGATGATCGGCGAGAACACTCCTGCTCCAGAGTTTAAGGAAAAATATGAGAAAGACCCAACCACCCGCCGCTGGATTGACCTAGCTCGATTGCTAGAAGGCACCAACAAAACCTTTGGAGTCCATGCCGCTGGCGTAGTCATTTCCAAGGATCCTTTGGACGAGATCGTGCCTTTGCAGTACAACAATGAAGGCCAAATTATTACCCAGTACTCGATGGAGGACATCGAGTCTTTGGGCTTGTTAAAGATGGACTTTTTGGGGCTGCGCAACCTAACCCTGATCCAGCGGACTGTAGAGCTAATTCGAGAACATAGAGGCGTTGTGATTGATTTGGACAACCTACCACTGGACGATCCAAAGACTTACCAACTTTTGGAAAAAGGGGAGGTGGAAGGGATCTTCCAACTGGAATCTTCCGGGATGAAGCAGGTGGTGCGAGAGCTCAAGCCCTCAAATCTGGAAGATATTTCCTCGGTCTTGGCTCTCTACCGACCGGGGCCATTGGATACGGGCATGATCCCAGACTTTATCGATCGCAAACATGGCCGCAAGCCGATAACCTATGCCCACGACCTTCTCAAGCCAATCCTTCAAGATACCTATGGGGCTATCCTCTACCAAGAACAGATCATGCGCATTGCCCAGGACATGGCCGGCTATACCCTGGGCCAGGCTGACCTGCTGCGGCGGGCGATGGGGAAAAAGAAGGTCTCGGAAATGGAGAAACACCGCGAGCAGTTTGTTCGAGGAGCAGTCGAGCGAGGTGTGGCTAAAGAAGTAGCCACGGAGCTCTTCGACCAGATGGTTGCTTTTGCCGAGTATTGCTTTAACAAATCCCATTCTACAGCCTACGGATTGATTACTTTCCAGACCGCCTATCTAAAAGCCAACTACCCAACAGAATACATGGCAGCGCTGCTTTCTTCTGTAAGCGGGGATCAGGATAGAGTCCAGCGCTACATCACCTACTGCCTGTCAATCGGAATCCAAATTGAGCCGCCTGACATCAACCGCTCCGGCCTAGACTTTACGCCTCAGGGATCCAGCATTTTGTTTGGTTTGGGGGCAGTGAAGAATGTAGGCGAGGGAGCGGTGCAAAACATTCTGGCCACTCGCCAGGCTGGCGGCCCCTTTACCTCTTTGGCCGACTTTTGCCAGCGGGTCGATCTGCGCATCGTCAACCGCCGGGCCATAGAGTCGCTCATCTATGCAGGCGCTTTCGACGGTATTTCCGGCAACCGCAAACAGCTCATAGCGGATCTGGACCCCGTCCTCAGTTGGGCGGCGGAGCGGGCCAAGTCCAAAGCCATCGGCCAAGCCAGCCTATTTGATTTGTTGGGCAGCAGCAGTCAGGGCTTTACGGAAGCGCCCCAAGGGCCTGCAACTGAAGATTTTCCACCGCAGGAAAAGCTGAGGCTAGAGCGGGAACTGTTGGGCTTTTATGTTTCGGATCACCCTCTGCGGCGGCTCCAAGAGCAAGTACGGCTGCTGGCTCTTGTCAACCTCGCTGACTTAAAGACCTGCTCGTCTGAGGTCTCAGTCGGCATTCTCGCTCTAGTGACCGCTATCAAAACCGTCAGCACCAAGAAAGGGGAGCGCATGGCCATTTTGCAACTAGAAGATCTGACAAGCACTTGCGAAGCGGTGCTCTTCCCCAAGACTTACAAGCGTTTGCGCAGTTGCCTGCAGGTGGATCAACGGCTCTTGGTTTGGGCTAAGGTCGACCAGCGGGATGAGCAGGTGCAATTGATTGTGGAGGACCTGCAGCCCATTGAAGCGGTAAGCTGGGTCACGGTGGAAGTTCCCCTGGACTCTGCTGGAACCGTAGAGGAGCGGCGCCGCCTGCAAGCGGTACTTGCCGGTCAACGCTCGGAAGCTCAGGAAGAAAATCGCATTCCCGTGGTGGCTGCCCTCGTCGCCCCCCCCCACACCCTCTGGGTGCGGCTGGGATCCCAATTTTGGGTGAAAGATGCCGAGGCCACCGTTGCAGCTCTGCGCCAGGCCGGCTACACTGCCCGCAAGGAAGCGCTAGCCTCCTGAGAGACCACCCAACTGTTGTCCCAGCCAGCTGCGCAACTGCGCTACCGTTAGCCGCGGAGAAGGGCGCGGTAGGGGCTGTTCCGGATCCCCAGCCACCTTCAGCACGGGAACCTCGAGGGAGTACTGCTCCCACCAAAGGGGGTTGGAAGTAATGTCACGGATTTCCAGCTCCCTGACTTCAGGGATCTGCTGCAACTTCTCCGCTAAGCCCTCGCAGAGGTGGCAGCCAGGCTTGCTGTAGAGGATTAGCGGCGGCCAAGGCATAGGGGATCCTTCAGGCTAGCCGACGGTGTTGCAGTGAGGGCATCTGCCGCCGAATCAGCTGCAGCCGCTCCGGGTCGATCTCAGCAATGGCCGCACCTGGTTTTTCGCCGCCGGCATCCGCCAAGATCGTCCCCCAGGGATCCACGATCATGGCGTGCCCGTGGCACTGCCGCCGCGCGTAGTGGGTGCCCACCTGGGCAGGGGCGATGACATAACAGGTGTTTTCAATAGCCCGACACTGCAGTAAAACCTGCCAGTGATCCCGGCCCGTGTATGCCGTAAAGGCGGCAGGGATCAGCAACACCTCCGCCCCCCGATCCACCAGGGAGCGATACAGCTCGGGAAAGCGCACGTCGTAACAGACCGAAAGGCCAAGGGTGCCTAGCCGTTCTTCCTGGTAGACAACCACCTCGTTGCCGCTCACCACCGTGTTGGACTCGCGGTAGGTGTTGCCGTCGGGCAAGTTGACGTCGAAAAGGTGGATCTTGCGGTAGCGAGCCAGCTCTCTGCCCTCTGGGCTGTAGAGGGCGGCCGTGTTGTACACCTTGCCCTGCCCATCTGGCACCGGGTATCCCCCACCTAACACAAATACCTGGTAGCGCTGGGCCATCTTGGCCAAGAATTCCTCCGCCCGCTGCGCGATCTCTGGAGCAAGACGAACTTTCTCTTCCTCTGGCCCCATGAAGGCGAAGTTTTCCGGCAGGGTTACGAGCTCACAGCCCCGGCGCGCCGCAAAGTCAATCCACTCCTCTGCCTGCTGGAAGTTGCCGGCCAGATCAGGCGTGCTGGTCATCTGAAGGGCGGCTGCCAAGTAGGATTGCATAGGGAAACTCCGGGAAAACTCAAAGGATCCAGCTGGCTAGCCCGCCAGATGCCACCAGCCGAAAGCAGGCCCCACAAATCGCACTATCACCCAGACAATGGCTAGGAGAATAATGCCGGCCCAAGTGCCTCGAGTTGTCCAGTTGTAGATGGTGCGGGCTTGGGCTTTGGTGAGAGGAATGCTTTTGAAGCTGGGAAACAGCAACTCTTGGTCGGGATCTGGGCTGCTGCGGGTTTTGCGGCGTTTGGCTTCGCCCATGACCTGGCCTCCAAGGGTTTTGGCGCAGTCGTGACTTTCATCTTAACCTAATTCCCCTTGGGCCTCTCCTAGGCGGTGGGGTCGGCTGCAGTTGAGGAGGCAAGACTTAACTAGAAGCGCTGGTGTAAAAGCGCAAGGCAAAGCGCCAGAATAGATGGGATCCCCACAGCAACCCTGCTGCCAACAGGGCGGATCCCACAAGCCAGGGCCATTGGGCTCGCCCCAACAGAGCTTCCGCCGGCACTGTGGTCAAGAAAGCCACCGGCACGACGAAGGTAAAAAACAGCCGATAGGCCACCGGATAGGCCACCAGCGGGAATCGCCCGGCCTCTACCAAGCCCCGCAGCACCTCGGTGACGTTGTAGATCTTAACAAACCAGATGCTGGTGGCCGCCAGCATAAACCAGAGGCTGTAGAGAATGACCAGCCCCAGCAAAAAGGGCACTAGCCCCAGGACATAGGCCCCGGCTGGCAGCTCCAACTGGATCCCGGCGTAGAGAATCAGCAACAGGCCAAAGCCGATATCCACTAGGCCCCAGGGAGAGAACACCCGCGTTGACAGCCAAAACTGGCTGCTGATGGGCTTGAGCAAAACAAAATCCAGGGTGCCCTCCTGCACCTGCTGCACGATGCGATTGAGGTTGACGTTAAAGAGGCTGGTCGACACCCCCTGGAGGATGGTGAACACCCCCAGGACGATGAGCGCCTCCGGCCAACTCCAGCCCCCCAAGCGGTGCCCCTGCTGGTAGAACAGCGACAGCCCAAACAAGGCTGACGCCAGGCCGCCTAAGCTGCTGAGGCTGGCAAAGAAAAAATTGGCCCGGTACTCCATTTCTGCTGCTACAGAAGTGCTCCAAAACAGCCACAACACCTGCAAGTAGCGCAGCACTTGGGTTCTCTCCAGTCTCAGCCTTTATTCCACTTGCGGTAGCAGCGGGCAGTGATGAGATAGGGATGAAACACTTCCAAAAAGTGACTTTGCAGCACCTGGAAGAATTGCTCAACTTTCTGGGGGTCGTCCAGGTGGAAAGGAAACTCGTCGTTAAACCCCTTGAAAAAATACCAGTTGATCAACAACTTACCTTCCGGCTTGAGCCAAGCGTAAAACTGACGCAACTGAGCTGCTGGATCTGGCAGGTGTTCCACCACATCGAAGCAGAGGATGGTATCAAAAAAGATCCCTTCTGGCAAGCTTTCTGGACAGTGGATCCGCTCGCTTAGACCCAATTTTTCCGCCCGCAGTTGTACAAACTGCCGATGGATGGGGTTGATATCCCAAAAAATCACCTGCTCCACTTCTGGGCAGAGGGCTGCCCCAATAGTGTGGGTGCCAATGCCTCCGCCAAAATCCAGCACCAGCCCGCGGGCCTGATCCGCCACCAGGCGCAGGGTGTCACCGATGTAGTCGGTGCTGCTTAGGTGCCAAGCGGCCAAGTCCAGCAGATAGGCAGATCCCACCCGATCCCGGTAAAAAGCCTCTACCTGATCCCAGCCGAAGTCGCGCCGGCCCAGCTCTGCCAACTGTTGTTGCCCAGCTCGCAGCTTTTCCTGCAGCTCGGCGGCTTCAAGGCCGAGGAAGGATCCCAGGTGAGCTTCCAGGTCAAAGCCATTTTGCCAGTAGCTGCTCAGCGCAGGGGGAATGGAAGCCACGGGAACCCAAAGCTCACTAGGCTGCTGGTCTCAGGATACCGCAGGTCAGGGGATGGCAGTGAAGCTTTCGTTCTCTCTGAGCGCTTCTTTCTCGGTGTCCTGCTGGGATCCCGGCTCAGGAACATTGGGCGGCGTCTTCAAAAGGATAGCCAAGGTATCGGGACTGAAGTGGTCGGTGCTCCTAACAATGGCTGTTGCCCTCGGCCCAAACCCGATCTTGTCAAAAAGCTGCAGCCGATGAGAGGAAACCCGTTTCCCATTGACGAACAAACCATTGGTGCTTTGACGAGAGCCAGGGCTGCCGTCAAAGATCACGTAGCTGTATCCAGCCTGGTTTTCTTCAGGAACGCGGATAATGACAGCGTGCTGGCGGGAAACAAAGGGGTCATAGAGACGGATGTGGCTGTTGGCGGCTCGCCCTACCGAGTAGTAAATCTTGTCCAACACAACGCCGCGCTGACCTAGCTGATCCTTGAAGATCAGGATTAGGGGGGCAGGGCTGTGTTGGGAAGCATCCATGCTCATCCGGAACAAGGTCTAGCATTGCACTGGCCTTCAAAAAGGCAGGGCGTTACACAGAAGCTGTAGCTCAGTTCAAGTGGGGCTTCCCCTCTCCTTGCGTCTGCTACAGTATACATCACCAATCTATGGAAAGGTGGAGTGGAATTCCATCCTAGCGTTCGAGCTCTTGCCCAAGGCAAAGAGGTGGGTTGCGAGTTTACCCTGGAGAGGAGATCATAGAGTCCTACCCAAGCTAAAAGTTCCCATTAACAGCGTGACAGTGGAACCTAGGCAGACTCAGTTAGATCCTCAAGCCCTTGGCCCCACTACAGCTACTGCAGCCATCAAAGCCCACTTGGATTTGCTGTTGTTGGGCCTGGAGTCCTTGAGCGGGGAGAGTTCCGAGGCCGTTCTGGCAGCAGCCAAGGCCCTGAACCTAGAAGAGTACATTGGCGATCGGGTGGCCCTCTGGCGCCTGCGCAACGCCAATCCCCTCCGCCGCACTAGCGGTGAACCCAAGAAAGTCGAGATCGCAGAGGCCCGCGCCCTGGCCAGAGTAATTGCCTATCTGGCAGCCCAGCAACAGGCCCGTATCCGTAGCACGCTGGAGCAACTGGAAGCTGCCCTCAAGCAGGAGCTCAGCCCTTTCCGTCAGCCGCTGGTGGGCGATTATCTAGGCGAGTTTATCTCCCACTACCGCAGCCGTATGGTGGATGGGGATGTCCGCGATGAGGATAGCCTTGCCGAACTGGCTCTGCGCATCCTGATTGAGCTGCTGTTCTACAGTAGCCCCAGAGGAGCAGAGCGGCTGTGGAAAGCCTTGCTCAATCGCCCTGAGATGGATCTCCCTGCCAGCAGCAAGGTAGGATCGGATGCCCTGCCCTCTTCCTAGCCCTCAGCCTTGGAATTATGCCCAGCCTCACCCTTAGCCAAACCTATCACCAGCCCACCTCGACCCTCACCGTGCGCGGGGAAGCGCCCCTCCCTTCCCGGCCAGTTGATGGCTCTGCTAGGTTGCCATTACAAGCGATTGAGAGCAACTTTGAGTGTCAGCTGGAAATCCGCCAGGGAGAGACCACCAAAACTCTGCAGGGAGACAGCGTTTGGCTCAAGAATTTGATCACGGTGATCGACCGCTACGTTGGATCCCAGCTCAGCGGTACGCCCAAGGGAACTTTCAGTGGTACTGCGGCCATCCGTCCGCTGGATTTTATTTCCCACCGCCTTACGGTGCGGCAGGGGGAGGATCGCATTGCCCAGGTGGATCTGTCGATGACGCAGTTGTATGACCTCCTGGAAAACCTCTCTCAGGCGGCTGAAGATCTGCCCCAACTGGACAAACTGGCAACGCCGCCGACGCCGGCTTGGTATCGACAGCCCACCGCAATTGCTGCCTTGCTGGCGGGCGGGATTGTCCTGGCGGCTGGGGTTGGCCTCTGGGTCAGCCGCAGGGATCCCCCCCCTCCTCCCTCCCCACCCCAGGAGCAGCTCACTGCGCCGGAAGCCGCTGGAGATCTCCAGCAGCGTCTGGAGAGTACCCTGGCCCAGCGGTGGCAGTCTCCCCCAGGTTTGCAGGAGAGCTTAGTCTACCGGGTAACGGTGGATGAGACGGGATTCCCCTTGGCTGCCGAACCAAAGAATGCGCCCGCTCGGGAGCGCCGCGCCATAACCCCCTTTGCCGACGTGCCTGAGGTAGCGCCGGATCCCTTGCCAAGGGGGGCTAGGCAGTTTCTCGTCAGCCTGGGGCCGGCTGACCAAGTGGAAGTGGCCGCAGTCCAGTAAAGCTGGGTTCAATCAGGAGCTGGCGCCTTCTGGAGCGGGGTGGGGATCCCCAGCACGGGCAAGGTTTTGGTAGCCAATGCCTCCTACGAGCCGCTCAACATCACCAGTTGCGCCGGGTTATCGCGCTGCTCAAGGGCAAGGCTGAGCAAATCGGGCACAACGGTAAAGTAGTCCACGGCAACGTTCTTCTGCCTACGGTCATCCGTCTTCGCCACTACTGGATTCCCCTGACGCAGCGCAATGTCCTCCATCGCGATGGGCACCGCTGCCAATACTGCGGCTGCTATGGTGAAGACCTCACCCTAGATCCCGTGATCCCGCGGCGGCAGCGATACCTGGGAAGTGGCTGAAGTATACCATTGGCCTGGAAGAAGCTTCGCCGCCACAGCCGTTAGATAACCTCGGCTAGATCCTCATGGATGGCGGCACTAGCGGGGAGGGGGAAGAGATTCTCTCCTCGATCCAGCGATGGATAATGGCATTAACCTCGGCGGGACACTCGTCGTGGGGGCAGTGGCCAGCTTCCAAGAAGTATTCCACTGCCGTGGGGTAGTGAGTGCGATAGAGCTGCGAGCGCTCGCGAACCCGCATCCAGGGATCCCGCTCGCCCCAGATGAGCAGCAGGGGTCGCGCTAGGCTGCGCAGCAGCTCGTCCACGTAGCGTCCTTTTTGTCCGCCTCGCATCAGAGCCACAAACACATCGGCCGCCCCCGGCTCCCGCGTAGGCCGGTGAATGTCTTCCACCAGCTGGTCTGTCACTGCCGCCTGATTGTAGTAGACCTGCTTGAGCTTGGCCCGGATCACCTGGGGCTGGCGCAAGTACTGAAACAACAGGTAAGACACCAAGGGCTGACGCAGACTCCAGCCCACCAGCTTGCCCAGCCACTGCCGGGATCCGTTGGCAGTGGAAAAGCCGCCGGCTCCATTGAGCAGCACCACACCCCGCACCCATTCGGGATGCTCCGCTGCCAGGCTGAGCACCACATAGCCGCCCAGGGAGTTGCCAATGGCCACCACTGGCTGTCGGATCACCTGTTGGCAGAAGTCCCGCAGTTGGTCTTTCCAGAGCTCAGCGTCGTAGTTCCACTTGGGCTTGGCGGAACGGCCAAAGCCAAGCAAATCAATGGCATAGACCTGGTAGTGTTGCGCCAATTCGGGAATGTTCTTGCGCCAGTGGTCAGTGGAGGCTCCAAAGCCGTGCACCAACAGCAGAGGCTGGCCCTGCTCGCCCTGTTCGACATAATGGACAGACTGCCCTCGCCAAATCCAGCGGGCCGAGATAGGAGTGGCCAGTGCCGATGTTGAAGCCATAAGGGTTGCTCGCAAGCTTCTCTTCATCCTAGTAGATTTGCCTGGCCAACTCCGAAGGCTACGGGTCAGAGTATTAAACACGGGTTGGATACGCAAATGATCGCATTTTTAACAGGTCATCTTGTTGCTGTGGAACTGGGAGAGCGCAGCAGCCTCACTCTAGAGGTGCAAGGGATCGGCTATCGCATCCAGGCGCCGGCACGTTTTCTCAAGCAACTGCCCCCCATAGGGGAGCCCGTGCGAGTGTTCACCCATTTGCTCGTGCGGGAGACCGAGCTGGTGTTGTATGGGTTTGGCTCGGCAGCGGAGCGGGATCTGTTTGCGGAACTAATTAAAGTACCAGGGGTGGGGCCAGCCCTAGGGTTGGCATTGCTCAACACCTTTGCCCTACCGGAGCTGGTCCAGGCAGTGGTAACTGAGAATGCCCGCCTCCTCTCCCTGGCTCCAGGGGTAGGACAAAAGACCGCCCAGCGGCTGGCGCTGGAGCTAAAAAGCAAATTGGCCCACTGGCGAAAAGGCCTGGAGAATGCCAATCAGCCTTGGTCGGGGGGGCCGCCTTCCCCTATCCGCGAAGAGGTGGAAATGGCCTTGCTGGCTCTTGGCTACAGCCCCCAGGAAATCCAAGCAGCCCTCCAAGCCCTGCCACCCCAGCCCCGGCAAACAGAGGACTGGCTGCGCGACGCCATCAGCTACCTCAGCCAACAGCCATGAGTTCCTCTGCTCCCAAGCAGCGCCGCGTTGGCATTCTCGGCGGCACCTTTAACCCCGTCCACCACGGCCATTTGATCATGGCCGAGCAGGCCCTCTGGCAGTTCAACCTGGATCAGGTGCTGTGGATGCCGGCAGGGGATCCGCCCCACAAGCCCTTAGCTGGGGGCGCCAGCAAAGAGGATCGCCTGGCCATGGTAAAGCTGGCCATTGCTGACCACGAGCGCTTTGCCTGCTCAGACTTGGAGATCCGCCGTCCCGGCCCTTCTTACACTATCGAGACCCTACGCTGCCTCATCCAGGAACAGCCTAATACCCAGTGGTATTGGATTATCGGCGTGGATGCCCTGCGGGATCTGCCCCAGTGGTACCAGGCAGAGGAGCTGGCCCGCCTCTGTCAGTGGATTGTTGCCCCTCGCCTTGATGCTGGCGACGCTGCCCAGGTGCTGCGGGCGGTGGCTGAGAAGCTACCCATCCAGGCGGAAATCCTGGAAGCCCCTACCCTAACCCTTTCTTCCACCTACCTGCGCCAGCAGATCCAAAAAGGGGGATCCATCCGCTACTTGGTACCCCCCGCCGTGGAGCACTACATTCGCCAACACCGACTCTATCTCGACCCTTGAAGAAAGGAAGAGGAGGGATCCCTCCTCTCCGAATAAACCAATTGGCTACAGCAACGGCTCGCCCAACTTTTTTTCCTGTCGAGGAGAGACTGAGGGTTAAAGGTGCTGTTTTCCTATAGTGGGAGGGGCTTGAGCGAGCAGGCAATCTCCAGTGAAAACTGCAACCCAACCTGCTTAGTAAGCCAGGCCCATGCTGCGGGTGGTTTCGGGGCCCAGATAGACGCGGATGCTTAGGAAATCGGTAGGGCAAGCGGTTTCACAGCGTTTGCAGCCAACACAGTCTTCGGTGCGGGGGGCTGCGGCGATCATGCCGGCTTTGTTGTTCCCCTTCCAGGGCACCATTTCCAACACGTCGGTGGGGCAAGCCCGCACGCACTGAGTACAGCCGATGCAGGTGTCGTAGATCTTGACCGTGTGAGCCATTGGTGTTCTCCAGTCGAGCAGTTCAATTTACCGAAGAGCGCGGCAGCAAAACCACTGCGCAGGTGCCCCCAGTGTACTGTAGTCCTGTCCAGCCACCCCAATCTCCGATGCAAATGTTTACATCCTCCGTCTTCCCAGCGGACTGCTGGTGGGGTTGGGCTAGGATGACCTGAGGAAGGATAGGGCAAGGGATCCTCCCGATGAGGCACTCGCCGCGGGATTGGAAACAGCAAGCCCAAGGCCAGCTGCGCCGTCTTTGGCCCATTTTGGCCGAGATCTACACAGAAAACGTCCCTCGCCTGCGCCGCTGGGATCAGCAGCTCACCAACTGGGTGTACCGCCGCGGCTGGAGGGTGGATCCCTCTCTGCCCAAGGTGGCCATCTACGTGCTGGCGGCGGTGGCGATCCTGGCGATCCCACCTCTCACCTTTGTGGCTTTGGGGGCTTTTCTCACCTTTCTGGGTGTCCAAATTGTTCAAAAGTGGGCAAAGGTGGATCCCGACCGCCAAGTTCAGCGCCGCTACTTGCCCAGGGCTCATGAGGATGAAGATGACTAAGGAACTGGCAGACGGGCAACTAGCCCTCTCCAGGTGATGGGGGCTGCTGGATGCCTAAGCGTTGCTTTGCCTGTCTGATCACCTTCTGGTGGGAGCGGTTTTCTAGCCTCTCTAGGCCGATGGCGCCAGCCAGGATCCCTAACTGCAGGGCCAAGCTGGGCAAGGTGGTCTCTAGATCCCGCCCTGCCAAGGCCTGAAAGAAAAACACCAACGCACCAACTGTGGCCGAGAATCCCACCGCCAGGTAGATAAAGCGCCGCAGGCTGCGGTAGGGAGCGGCCACTTCGGCAAGCAACCTTGCCCGCTCCAGGGTGGGATCCCGACTGGGTGACAGAGGCGGCCTGGCTTTGGGTGAAGGCTTGGGATGCGGTCCTGTCATTCTATACCTCCTCAGGCAACAGCAAGGGGTCCCGGCCAGAAATTGCCGCCAGGCTTTCCTCAGCGGCTCGACAGGCGGCCAGAATGTCCTGCTCTTCTCCGCCCAAGTACACGCGGCCAAAGCTGCCAAAGGGCATTACCTCGAGGATGTTGATCCGGGCCGATTTTTCTGCCTCGTTGGCGGCCAGGGGGGCATAGCCTGCCGGCTGCACCTCCAGGATGTAGAGGGTTTGGCCCGCTAGGAGCATTTGGCCGCGGCGGAAACGGTTGATTAGCTGAGTCTGGTGGGGATCGATGTTGCGGATAATTTGGCTGGAGATGATGCGCGGCCTTAGGCGCTCCTTTTCGCTTACCCCCAAAGCCGCTAGGATGGCTTGCCCAGCCGTGCGGGTATCCCCCTGGTTGCTAGAGTGAACCTCCAAGAGGCCGTAGAGGCGCTCCACCACCTGTAACCCTGGCCTTACCGAGGTGGCTTTGAGGGCAATGTCCATGACGCGGTTGATCTCAATGCCGGGGGAGATTTCGACCCAGAGGGAAGTGTCCCCTGGCAGGGGCAAGAAGCCCTGGGCCACCGTGCCCAAGTAGGCGGCGTACTGGGGCTGGAGCCGATCCAAGAACACGTAGCTGCGTAGATCAATCCCCAAAGGAGTTCCCCCCCTAGTCGCTTGGGCTCTGTAGGATGACAAGCTGGGAGTGGATCCCTATCTTCAGTCTCGCCTGATCTGGCCAGCTTTGGAGAAGGGGGTTGGCGGGACTACAGGTCGCCCTGGGTCACTCCTTTCACCGGGCTCAGGGCTTCCAGAATGAGAGCCGCATCCACTTCCTCCAGAAAGCGCTAGGCCGCCGATTGGCTGTTTCCGACTGATGGTAGCTGCGAGGCGATGGCCTCTGTCAAATCCGCCACAGCTGGAGGTGCAGATGGCGACGCCTTTCCCCCAGCGGCTGGAGCTGCGGAAACTCCTCCAGGATAGGAGCGGTGGCCTGGACATAGGAAGCCTCGACCAGAGCTGGCAGGTGGCTAGCGGCCCAGTCGGCGTGGATTGGCAGCCCAAGGGTAGAGATCCCTTCTGGGCCATAGCGAGCCAAAGGATCCAGCAAAGCCGACTTCGCCAAAGGTCAGGAAGCTGTGTAGCCCAGGTGGGTAGCTAGGATCGGCACTTTGCTAGCCTGCAACAGGAACTCCACCCAGCCGGGGCGGCCACGTAGCGGGTTTGCCGCAGCAGCAACAGCAGCAAGTCCTCTTGAGGATCGGCTGTGGGGTCTCGAGCGGGCTGGATGGTCCCTTTCGAAGGCTGAACCAAAATCGGTCACCTGCTTCCCTCCTACCTAGCCGACCGGCGACAGACCTGAGAAATGGCTAGATCCCCAAGGGCTGAAACTGAGGATCCCGGAGGCGCAGGGGCTGGCCACGATCCCAAGCATCTCAAGGCCGCCGCAGCAGCAGGATTGCCGTCACCATCAACAGCGTTAGCAACAGGCAAAGAATCAGGAACCAACTGAGCAACTGCGTTTGACTGGGGAAGAGCACCGCGCCAAAAAACCCTACGGCCAAAACAACCCCCAAGCTAAGGGTCAAGCCCAAGAGCATGGATCCCTGGAGGGTATTTTCCCGCCGCAGCACCCATTGCTGGCCGTTCCAGAACCAGATCTTGCGGTAGGGATAGGAAACAGCCAACTGCTCAATGTGCAGGCGGTCGGGGGTAATGGCGAAGATATGCTGGCAACGGCTGCACCCGAAGGCCTCAGTTAGGGTGATCAGGCGCAGCTGGCCTTGCTGGTAACACGGGCAGGGGTAGATCTTGGTGGGCTCGATGGGCTGAGCCACCCGCAGGGACGATTTCCGCCGAGGCCACTTGCGGAGAGAAGAAAACGCCACAGCTCTCAGTTGGTGAGAAGTCGGGATCCCTCACATCTTAATCCCTAGCCAGGTTGATTCAAGCTACCCAGAGATGGTGGGCATAGCGCCAAGTGAGGATTTGGTTGAGGGCGAAGAAGATGAAAGCCAAAAGCACATACCCCAGCTTTAGGGTATTGCCAAGATAGGGCCGGATCCGTTCGGGGATGAAGCTAAAATCGGTGTACTTAGCCCAATGCACCAACGCCAATACCTGCACGATGTGAACTGGCAAGCAGTAGCGGCTCATGCTTCGCTGGCCCAGGGGACTCATGCCGGCTACGGCAATGTAGAACATGGCCCAGGCAGCCAGATGAAATCCCAGCCGCTCCCGCCAACACTGGCTTCTACCTGCCATAACTCCTGCCGCATCCATTAAACCTGTAACAAGCAGGGATCCCAGGGTGGCAGACACAAACAGTTGGCTAAGAGCGTCAGCCCACAGCCCAGGGTCTTTCATCGGTGCAGAAAGAGAGAGTAAGCTTTGCCAGCGTTCGGCGGAAAGGACATATGTGCGAGCTTGGAAAATAGCTTGATAATTGGCTTTCACGCCGGTAAAGTAACGCTGCATTTCCAGGTAGAGATCCCAGCGTCCGAAGCGGAGCTGACAGTAGAGAAAAAAGCCCAGGCCACCCAACAGAGCCAAGCTCGCTGCCATACTCGTCCAAAACCAACGGCGGGCTTGGGTTCTCTCCCCCGCTTTCAGGAGATTCAAAAAAGGGAGCAGCGCCACCGGCAAGCCGACAATCCGAGTAGCACTCATCACCAAGCCGTGGATCCCAGCCAGGAGCATCAGCAGGGGACGGCCCCCGTGAATTGACCAGTAGAGAAAACCCAGTAGGCTGGCCATAAACAAAGATTCGCTGTAGCCCACGACCAGGTAAAAGCTGGTGGGATAGAAGAAGATGAGCAAACTGGCCAAAATTTGCCAGAGGGGGGGAATTTGCCACCTGCGGTAAAGCAGGAAAAGGTAAATCCACATCAGCCAGCAAAAGAGCTGAGCAGTTAGGTAAAGCCCCAGTTCAGGGTCAACTCTCAAAAGGCGGCTGATTCCGGCCACCGCCAGGGGATAGCCGGGGAAAAAAGCCACGTTGCTCTGCTCGTAGGCAATCTTGTCAAAGCCCACAAACTGATAGCCCCGCCGCACAATGCTCAGGTACCAGTAGCTATCGCGCTGGCTCAGGGCTGTAAAGGCAGAAGCATAGTCGCTGTGTTTTGTCCAAAGGTATATCATTAACACTTGCAAAACAGTCAGCGCTAGGCCCAGCAAAAAAATCCGAGCAGAAAAGCCAACTAAAAGTCTGCAAATCTGTTGCAACAGGTGGCAAAGGCGCAAACTCATTGGCGCATTCTCCTTCTTGACTACGGAAGTTCAATCAAGCCACCCAGAGATGCTGGACGTAGCGCCAGGTGAGGACTTGATTCAGGGCAAAGAAGACTAAAGCCAAGATCCAGTAGCCCAGCCTCAGGACACTGCCAAGATAGGGACGCACCTGTTGCGGGATGAAGCTGAAATTGGTGTATTTAACCCCATGCAGCCAGGTCAGCACCTGCAGGATGTGGACTGGCAGGCAGTAGCGGATCATACTTCTCTGGGCCACAGCACTCATGCCAGCCACGGAAATGGAGAACATGGCCCAGGCGGCTAGGTGAAACCCCAGTCGCTCTTGCCAGCACCGGCTCTTGCCCACCAGGACACTCAACCCATCCAGCAAGCCTGTAACAACTAGGGATCCCAGCGTGAGGGGAACAAACAGTTGACTGATGGAAATTGCCCATATCCCATCCCCCAAAGCCTCGGAAAGGGAAAACAAGGACTGCCAATAGCGACTAGAAAAGAAGGGGGCATAAGTACGAGGTTGAATAATAGCCAAGTAGCTGAAAGAACTGGGGCCAAAGTAGCGCTGCATTTCGATGTAGAGATCCCAACGACCAAAGCGGAGCTGACAGTAGAGGAAAAAACTCAGCCCGCCCAACAAGGCCAAAACAGCGGCGCCGGCTGTCCAAAACCAACGGCGGGATCCCTCCCCCAGGCGCAGCAGAGGAAGCAACGCCACCGGCAGGCCCACAATGCGAGTGGCACTCATCGCCAAGCCGTGGGCCCCAGCCAAAAGTGCCGCCCGGAGAGAGTTCAAGTCCATTGACCAGTAGAAAAAACCTAGCAGGCTGGCTACGAACAGAGACTCGCTGTAACCTACTACCAAGTAGAAGCTACTAGGATAAACCAAGATTATTAGACTTGCCAAAACCTGCCAAAGAGTGGGGATCTGCCAGCGACGGTAAAACAGGAAAAGGTAAATCCACATCAGCCAGCAAAAGAGCTGGGCAGTAAGATAAAGCCCCAGCTCCGGCTCAACTCCTAACAGGCGGCTCATGATGGCCACCGCCAGAGGATAGCCCGGAAAGAAAGCCACATTGCTCTGCTCGTAGGCGATCTTGTCAAAGCCCACAAACTGATAGCCCCGCCGCACAATCCCCAGATACCAGTGGCTATCCCACTGGGTTAAACCCTTGAAGATAGAAGCATAGTCATCCCCCTTGCTCCAGAGGGAGATCAAGAAGATCTCCAGCCCTGTCAAGGCTAAGCTTGGCAGCAAAACCTGGATAGAGAAAGGGGCAAGACGCTGCCAGCTTTGCCGCAAAAGAGGGCCAAGCGAGAAGCTCATCGTCGGACCTTCGCGGGTGCGGGTGGCACTTTGATCTCTTCTTGGTAATCGCTGTCGGAGTTCACCTGCCAGAGATCGTGGCTGCCGGGGCGGAGAACGTTTTCGGCCGCCAATAGGCCCATCAGCAGGCTGTGATCCTGGTTGTTGTACTTAAACGAGCCATAGCGGCCCACCAGTTGCAAGTTTTCAAACTGGCCGAGGTACCTTCGCAAGATGGCCAAGTCTTCTTTGTAGCTGCCGGTGTAGATAGGATAGGTGCGGGGTAGGCGCACCACAAAGCCGCCAGAGATCTTCTGGCCTTGCAGCAGGCCAATTTGGCGTAGCTCCCTCTCGGCCAAAGCCAGCAATTGCTCCTCAGGAGCTTGCCACAAGGGATCCCCAAAGTTGCACCAATACTCACAGCACAAGGGGGTTTGTTCTCGGTTGGGGAGCATAGCCGGCGACCAATTGGCGAAGTTGGTTACCCGACCGACCTGCACTGTTGGGTCGTTGATATACAGCCAGTTATCGGGGAAAAGCTGGGATCCCTCCACAATCAGATAAACCAAAACGGTGTTGCGAAACTTGAGGTTGCGGGCTGCCTGCAGTACCTCTGGAGGAGGCAACTCCTGTAGGCTCTGCACCAAAACTGTCAGAGGGATCGAGGAGATGACGTGGGAGGGGGAGACCCATGTTTCACTTCCATCCTGAAGATTGCGCAATTGCAGCTTGACAATCCGGGATCCCTCATGCCTAAGGGCAATGACCTCTGTATTTAGCCAAACTTTTTGACCTTCGGCCAGCAAAAACTCCTGCATTTTTTCGTAGAGCTGGCCGGATCCCAGCCGAGGAAACTGAAACTGATCGATTAGAGATTTCACCAAACCTCGATTCCACCCCAATGCTTTTCGTATAGCCTCTCCAAGACTAAGACCTTTGATGCGCTGGGCAGCCCAATCAGCACTGATCTCGGTGCAAGGGATCCCCCAAAGCTTTTCTGTATAGCCTTCAAAGAAAATCTGAAAGAGTCGAGCGCCAAATTTGCCCTTGACCCAATCGGCAAAGTTGCGGGGAGCTGGCCGCGGAATGAGTTGTGCCCAAAGATAGGAAAGGACAATGCGCAGGCTTTCCCACCACCCCACTTTGCGCAGGACTTCCCAAGCTTGAATGGGGTACTGAAAATATTGCTTGCGGTAGTAGATGCGGGTAAGCCGCCGGACAGTTACTTGTTCGGATCCCAAAACCTGGTTCCACAACTCCAGCACCGCTGGGATCTTGGTAAAAAACCGGTGCGGGCCATAGTCGAGAATGAACCCCTGGTAGCGAATGCTTTTGGCCAAGCCCCCGACTCCCTCTTCTCGTTCCACTACCACCACGGGGAAGCCCAGCTGGGTCAAGCGGTAGGCAGCCGCCATGCCCGCCGGCCCTGCCCCCAGGATATAGATGGGATCCCGCATCTGGCCTTGCTCTTGCCTTCAAGCCTTGCCGACATTGTAGTACCTGCAAAACCCTGGGAAAATGGGCAGAGGAGGCTGCGGCTGGAGGCTGGCCTGTGCTGTTGACCAAGGGCTTTGAGGTAGAAATGTACACCGGCACCGCTGCCGGGGAAGTGGTGGGGCTGTCGGAGCGCATCTGCCGGGCCTTGCCGGGGTTCATGCGAGAACCGGATCGGCGCAACGTGGAGTACATCACCCCGCCCCTTCGCCGCTACGAAGATCTGCTCTGTGCCCTTCTTCGGCCCCGCCTGCAACTGCGGCAGTTTTTGCGCCGCCTGGGCCCTTACACCCTCTTGCCGGGGAGCACCCTGGCTTTGGGCGGCAGTGACCACTTTGAGCGCTCGGATCCGGGCAACCCCTACCACGACTACATCGAGCGCACCTATGGCACGCGGGTGGTAACTGCCAGCATCCACATCAATGTTGGCCTGCCGGATAGCGAGGCCATTTTCCTCGCCTGCCGTCTGCTGCGGGCGGAAGCCCCTCTTTACTTGGCCCTGAGCGCTTCTTCCCCTTTCCTAGACGGCCAGGTAACGGGCTATCATTCCAGCCGTTGGCAGGTGTTTCCCAAAACGCCAGCTCAGGTGCCCTTCTTCCGGGATCACGCCCATTACATCGCCTGGATGCAGGAGCAACTGGCCCTGGGCACGATGCAGAATGTACGCCACCTCTGGGCTTCTGTGCGGCCTAATGGTCCAGAGCGGCCCTACCATCTCAACCGGGTGGAGCTGCGCATCTGCGACCTGGTGGCGGACCCAGTGATGGTCCTGGCCATTGCTGCCTTGGTGGAGGCCCGCCTCTGGCAATTGCTATCCCAGCCGGAGGTTCTGGATCCCTTGCAGGGGCCCTTTACCCCTGCGGAGCTGGAGAGCCTTTGCGAGGCTAACGAGCAAGCTGCCGCCCGCGAGTCCTTGCAAGCCCGGCTGATCGATTGGCGCACCGGCCGCGAACGCTCAGCCCAGGAGTGGATTGAAGAGCTGCTGACCGAAGCCTGGCGCATTGGCCAACCCCAGGGCCTGGGCTGCTTCTTGGCTCCCCTTCAAACTCTGCTCCAGCGGGGCAACGAGGCCCAGCGCTGGCTGCAGCAGGTCAGCCAGGGATCCACCCCTGCCCAGGTGTACCAACAGGCCATCCAAGAGCTAGAGGACCAGGATCGAGAAAGACAAAAAACCCTCTGCCAGGTTGTTGGTTAGGTTCTTGCCAACGGCAGCCGTCCCTCGTTTCAGTTTTCTTGGGCGGCATTTCATCCAAAGGTTGTGCCATTCCATCCCCAGAGGTAGCCCTTGGCCTCAGTGAACTCGATGAAAATCCTCTTCTTCGGGATCCCCAAAGCTGCCTCGATGGCGCTGCAAAAAAACTCACTCATGGCCCGGGTTTGCTCGGCGGAAAATTGACCCACGCTCTTGATTTCCACGTAGCAGCAGGGATCCGCACTGCCGCCAAAGGTCATCGGGATCCCTCCTTCAAAGGCGGTCATCACGTAGGCTTCCGGCTTGCCCACCTGTTTGGCCAGAGCGGCAGAGAGCGACTTGAGCAGCTCCTCCACAGCGGCAGGTTCAGGCTGCAGCGGCGTTTGCAACTTAATTAAGGGCATAGGTGCTTCTTTTGGCCGACGAGTAGATCTTGCCATTGCCGGGGATCCAGCTGTGGTAGGTTAGCTGCAGAGTTCCGCCAATCCCCATGGAGCAGAGGAAGCCGGTCAGTTCTAAGCCTCAAGCCGGGGCAGGTCCCCGGGAGGTGCGAACCGAGGCTGCTCCTGCCCCTGTAGGTCCTTACAGCCAGGGCGTTGTCGCTTCCGGGCCTTTCCTGTTTACTGCTGGCCAGTTGGGCTTGGATCCCAAAACCGGCAGGTTGGTGGGAGAAGATGTTGCCTCGCAAACTCGGCAGGCGCTGCTAAACCTAAAGGCGGTGCTGGAAGCGGGGGGAACGTGCCTAGCCAATGTGGTAAAAACCACGGTCTTTTTGGCGGATATGAAAGACTTTGCCGCCATGAACGAGGTTTATCGAGAGTTCTTCGCCACCGAGCCCGCACCAGCCCGCTCCTGTATCCAGGTGGCCTGTCTGCCCCTCAATGCTTTGGTGGAAATCGAGGCGGTGGCCTGCTACCGAGATTGAAGCGTTCAGTTGCGGCTGGGGCGACAGTTTTCGTCGGCTGCAGATCCCGGCAAGTCAGGCACTGGATCGTAGCCCCCTGGGTGCCAAGGATGGCAGCGGCAGAGGCGGCGGATCCCTAGCCAACCCCCTCGGATGGCCCCATAGCGCCGCACCGCTTCCAGCATGTATTGGGAGCAAGTGGGGTAGTAGCGGCAGGCAGGCGGTAGCAGAGGAGAAATGGCCACCTGGTAGCCTCGGATCAGGGCGATGAGGCTACGGGTCAAGAGATCCGATTGTTCCCGCATGAGCAAACCCTTACCTAACGGCGGCGTTAAACCTTAGCTCACAGGCTACCTAGGTTCTACAAAGCCACTAAGGAAGCCGATGCCGACCGCTGGAGCTCCGACAACAGCAGAGCTGGGTATTCTTTGTAAGGCCAGGCAAAAGCGTGGCGAAAAGCCGCCTCCTGGCAACGTTTAAGCTGATCGAAATCGATGATGTCGTGGGTCAGTAGGTTCTCGTACTCAAACGGCAGACGCACATTGTGCAAGCCGGCGTTGTCGGTGCAGATGGCGATATCCACGCCTGCCTCAAAGCAGCGGTCAAAGACCAGTTTAAGGGGCTCCAAGCTGGGCAGCGTACCTGTCTTCAGGTAAGTGGTAGGACAGACCTCCAGGCATTGGCCCCGCCGCGCCAGCTCTGGCAGCAGCTCTGGGTAGTGGAGAGGGATCTGAATGCCATGACCAATCCGCAAGACATAGGGCAACAGCTCTGGATAACAGCCATCCAGCGTCTCATAGAGGTGGGCAGTAGTTTTGAGGCCACGGGCCAGGGCGTACTTGAAGAGCTCAATCCACTCGTCCATCCGCTCGCCGTAGGCCTTATCTCCCCCGGCCAGGTCAATGCCACTGACATACTCCGACTCAGCAGCCGCCTCGACCATGGCGCGGTTGATGTGGCTGGGCAGGCGGGAGTGCAAACACACGATCTGGGTAGTGATGATGGGATATTCTCGCTGCTGGCAGGCCTGCCCCACTATCTCAATGACTTGCCGCATCTGCTTGAGGCGATCGGCCTCGTCCAGCTTAGGATCCGTGCGTAGGTAGGGGGTGTAGCGAATTTCCAGATAGGCCAGGTCTTCAAAGACATAGGCCCCCCGGATCAGGCGGTAGACGAAATAGGGTAAGCTCTCTAGAGTTTGCACCTGCTCCACCAGGGTGTGCAGCTCTAGGTACTCTTCCAGGGTGTTGCGGGGGCGGGTGTAGAACTCCTCAAACTCGGCGTAGTCGGGAAAGCGTTCTGCTAGGGGAGATCCGTGGCGATGCAGGTAGCGCCACAAAATCCTAGGAACAACCGAACCGCCTAGGTGGCGGTGCAACTCCGCATGCAGTGCCATACCTTAAAGCTTCGCCTGGAGCCACCCCTGGAGCAGACTTGGCTTGGTTGTTAAGTACTGTTTCTGCCTATTGTTATCCAACAGCAGTGGCCTTGTCCAGGCGCAGTTGTGCAGGGTTGGCCAACCAGGGATCAGGCAGTGAGGCTTGGGAGGGGCACCGGTTGGAGCATCCCCGGCGACGAAGAGCGAAGGAGCCTTGAGTAAGATAGTCCTGGAGGTTTACTGAGCAGAGATACTGATGAAGGGCTGTTGGCTGTAGCCGACAGCAATCTTCCTGGAAGGGTGTGGCACGAACTTAGCGTAACGAGGTTATCTTCATGGCGCTGCCCAGCTTGCACGAGTTTCCCTGGCTGACCACAGTCATTGTCTATCCGGTGGTGGCCGCCCTCTTCATTCCGGTGATCCCGGCGCCGGCGGGGGATCCCACCACCCGGGCCTATGCCCAAAAGTTGGCGGAGCGGATCCGCTGGTTTGCCCTGTTTGTTGCGGTTACTGACCTGCTCATCCTGCTGGCTGGATTCTATGTGGGCTACGACCCCAGTCAGACGGGCTTGCAACTGCTGGAGCGCTACACCTGGGTGCCCCAGGTGGGCTTGAGTTGGTCAGTTGGGGCCGATGGCCTTTCCATGCCGCTGATCCTGCTCACGGCCTTTGTAACCACCCTCGCCATCTTGGCCGCTTGGCCGGTTACCCTTAAGCCGCGCTTGTTTTACTTTCTCATGTTGGCTATGTACGGCGGCCAGATTGGGGTGTTCGCCGTGCAGGACATGCTGCTGTTTTTCCTGATGTGGGAGCTGGAGCTGATCCCGGTGTATTTGCTCCTCTCCATCTGGGGGGGACCTAACCGCCTCTATGCGGCTACCAAGTTCATTCTCTACACCGCCCTCAGCTCCTTGTTTATCCTGGTGGCGGGCTTGGCTATGGCCTTCTACGGGGATCCCGTCAGCTTTGACATGACGGATTTGGCTAGCAAAAGCTATCCACTGAACTTCCAGTTGCTGCTCTACGGAGCTTTCCTCATTGCCTATGGGGTGAAGTTGCCCATTTTCCCCTTGCACACCTGGCTGCCCGATGCCCACGGCGAAGCCACGGCACCCGTTCACATGTTGCTGGCCGGGATCCTGCTCAAGATGGGGGGCTATGCCCTGATGCGCATGAACGCGGGCATGCTGCCGGATGCCCACCTTTACTTTGCACCCGTCTTGATCGTGCTGGGGGTGGTGAACATCATCTTTGCTGCCCTCACTTCCTTTGCCCAGCGCAACTTGAAGCGGAAGATCGCTTACTCCTCCATCAGCCACATGGGCTTCGTCCTCATCGGCATCGGATCCCTAACGGAGATCGGCATGAGTGGCGCCATGCTGCAGATGATCTCCCACGGGCTCATTGGGGCCAGCCTCTTCTTCTTGGTGGGGGCCACCTACGACCGCACTCATACCCTGGAGCTGGAAGAAATGGGCGGCGTTGGCTTAAAGATGCCCAAGATTTTCTCGATGTTCACCGCCTGCTCGTTGGCCTCTCTGGCGCTGCCCGGCATGAGCGGCTTTGTGGCTGAGCTGATGGTCTTTGTCGGCATGGCCACCAGCGATGCCTACTCCCTTCCCTTCCGGCTGGTGGTGGTTTTCCTAGCCGCCGTTGGAGTGATCCTGACTCCCATCTACCTGCTGTCGATGCTGCGCCAGATCTTCTTTGGCCCGGAAAACAAAGAGCTCACCGAACACGAAGAATTGGTGGATGCCGAGCCGCGGGAGGTGTTCATCATCGCCTGTCTGCTCATCCCTGTCATCGGCATTGGGCTTTACCCCAAGCTGGTAACTAGCCTCTACGACCAGTCCACGAATGCCTTGGTGGCCCTGCTGCGGCAGGAACTGCCCCAGGCCAGTGGGACAGTTGCCCAAGCTCCTGCTCTCTCCAACAGCCGTTGAAGGAGGTAGCTGCCTTTTGCCGGCTTAAACCCGCAGCCAGCCAAACAATGTCTCGATGCTCAGTTGGATCCCTTGGGCAAAGGCGGGAACGGGGATAACCTCTTGGGGATCCTCATGCACTGTCGGCTGTTGCCCGGCAGGGTAGACAAAAACAACCCTTTCTTCGGGAGCTACGATCCACCCCATTTGGCAGCCGTGGGCCAAGCCGATCAAGATTTTTTTGACCAGCTTCACTTGGTTTTGATCGGGAGAGAGGATCTCGATCACCCAATCAGGGCAGAAAGGTATGAGGTTTTGAATAGTGCCGTCTTCATCCACAGGAATCCGCTCCCAGACGATCACAGAAATGTCGGGCACAATTGCATATCCGGCGAAGGTGCAGCGTAGCTCTGGAAAGGCCATCCCTAGTTGAGGAGGCTCCAACAGCTCGTTGATGAAGCTGCCCAGTTTTAGTTGGAGACGTCTATGTTTTGCTTGTGGTATCGGTTTTTGGGTAATTTCTCCTTCCATGAACTCGCTAGGAGGCTCAGTTTCCGGCTGGTGTAGAAACTCCTCCAGAGTTAAAGACTTGGCAGGTAGACTGACCATGCTTTTTTCCTCGCAAGTTGCCTTTGGAATCTGACAGTCAGAGCTACAGATCTAAGTCTGGGTAGTGCTGCTGCTGGCGGTCATAGGGGCTTTTGCCAGCAAACAGCCCCATCAAGGGCCCCAAGATGAGACCAAACACAAAACCTCCGGCATGGGCCCAGTAGGCGATCCCTCCCCCCTCCATGCCAATATTGATAGGAGTCTGCAGGCTAGCAATGCCATAAAATGCCTGTTGCACAAACCAAAAGCCCAAAAACACCCAGGCAGGAACATAGACGGTTGTGGTAAAAAGGCCCAGGGGCACCAAAGTCAGGATCTCAGCCTGGGGAAACCGCAGGATGTAGGCTCCCAACACCCCCGCAATAGCCCCACTTGCCCCCAGCGAAGGGATGGCGGACTCCATATCGAAAAACCACTGAGTTAGGGCGGCCAAGGCTCCACAAGTTAGGTAAAAAATGAGGTAGCGCACATGGCCCAGGCGATCCTCGACGTTGTTGCCGAAGACCCACAAAAAGAGCATGTTGCCGCCAAGATGCAAAAAGCCCCCATGCAAAAATTGGGAGGTGAATAGAGTTACCCATTCGGGGCGCAGCGAAGAGGTGATCTCGCCTCGGAAGCTGGCCGTTAGTTCCGCTGGCACCACTGCCCACTCTCGGAAAAAGGCCACCAGTTCTTGCGGGGATAGGGTAAGCTCATACACAAAAACCAGGATGTTGATGAGGACCAGGGCATAGGTAACATAGGCCGGGCGGGTAGTGGGGTTGCGATCTTGGAGGGGTACCACGGTTAGAATCCGGTTGACATCGCCCTCTAGCCTAGCTCGATATGTCTTCCCCGACCCAGCTTGAGGCTACACTAGGGTAGCTTGCTGGTAGGATCCCTAGACTGCAGGGGGGTGCTTGCTGTCCCTCACAGCTGACAGTGGATTTGAGGAGAGGATTGATGTCTGAGGTTGAGAGCCGAACTGCCCCGCTTAAGTTTTTGGTGGTCGAGGATCATCCCGAGGTCGCCCAAAACAATTGCGAGTGGCTACAGCGGATTGCAGCCGATGCCCAGTGCATTGCTGTTTCCAATCCGATGGACGCCATCCGGCGGTTGCAGCGGGAGCAGCCAGACTTGGTGGTGGCCGACCTGCTCTACGGTCAAACCACTGGCGAGCAGTCTGCCGAGCCGGGCCTAGAGTTGTTGCGCCATATTTTTGAGAACTACCCCACCCTGAACGTGATGGTTTATTCCAGCGAGCCCCTGCTGCTAACTCCCCTGGTGGGCCTAATCAGCAAGCACCAGGGCGGATTTGCCGCCGTCAACAAAATGGAGCGGCGCAGCGTCTTCCTGGAAGGGGCCAAAAGTGCTCTCAACGGGGAATTGCGCATGCCGCGAGAGTTGCGCGGCCTAACGAAGTTGACGGAGCGGGAAATTGAAGTCTTAAACTTACTCTGCAAGGAGGCCCTTACTGACCAGGCCATTGCTGACCGCATCCACACGAGCAAAAAGACCGTACAAAACTGTATTCAAAGACTCAAAGAAAAGCTTGATATCTTTGGGTCGGAAGATGAGATCAATGCTCGCGTTGCCATGTGCATGGCAGCAGTTCAGAGAAAGCTTATCCAGTGGTAGTTGTTTAGCCTCGAGTGAGGGTAGACAAAGAAGGCAGAATGTCTTCTCGAAAGGGGACCTCGTTCTGATTGACTCTCTCCAGCTCGGCCAACACGAGGGGATTGACGCGGTTTAAATAGGGCACCAAAACCTGCCCTAGCCGTGGACGATAGAAGCGGTGGTAGCTATACACTGGCGTGGCTGGGAATCCCCGTCGGATTTTATGGGATCCCCCGGCTCCGGGATCGAAGTTGCGGATTCCCTCCCGGATGGCCAGGGCAATGGGCTCGTAGTAGCACACGTTAAAGTGCAAGAACTTCACCTCTTCCCGGCAGCCCCAGTAGCGCCCAAAGAGGCGATCCCCTTTGCGGACACAAAAAGACATTCCTATCACTTCTGAATCTCGCTCTCCGGCTACTAGCACCAGTCGCTGCCGGTAGTTGGGATAGAGGGATTCAAAAAAGCGGCGGTTGAGGTATTTGCTCCAGTTCCAAAACTGAGCGCAGGTGTTGCTGTAGAAGTCGTACATGAGAGAAAGTAGACGCGGCGTGATTTCCTCACCGGTGTAGACCTTGAGTTCTATGCCGCTTTTTTCCATGGCGGCCCGCTCTCGCTTGATATTGCGCCGCTGGTTGGCGTTGAACTGGCTCAAAAAGTCTTCGTAAGAGCGGTAGCCAGGATTGTGCCACTGGTAGTTGTGGGTAATTCGGGGGGTGAATCCGTCGGCTTCTAGCTGGGATCGCCACTCCAAATCCACATAGAGCAGGCTGAACACGGAAATATCGTTCTCTTGGCAGAAGCGATCGATGGCGGCCAACATCAAGGGCCACACCTCTGCCTCTGAGTAGTCGGGGTGGACAAGAGGGCGATAGCCGGTGGCCGGCGTAAAGGGAGCCATGCCAATCAGCTTAGGGTAGTAGCGTTCTCCCAGTCGGGCGGCCACAGCAGCCCACTCCTGGTCGAAGACAAATTCTCCCTGGCTGTGGCTTTTCAAATACAAGGGAGCCGCCGCAATCAGCTGTCCCCCCGCCTCCACAAGCAGGTGACAAGGCAGCCAACCCGTGTTGCGGCCGGCACAGCCGGAAGCCTCTAAGCTGTATAGCCACTCGTATTCCAAAAAGGGAGAGGTGCGCTCCGTTTGCAGAGCGTGCCAACTAGAGGCAGGGATCTGGCGGATATCGTGACACCAGCGCACTTGCAAGCCCGTTGACATTGACCTGCTCTGCTTTTTGGGCAACTTCAAGAACTCTTGGAAAAGAGATCCTTGAGGGCAGTGCGGGCAGCCAAGTGCTTGCAGGCGGACTCGAGGATCTCGGCTTCCCGCCGCAGCCGAGCTTCAGTGCTGACCATTTCCAATAGCGCCTGCTGATCGCGAGGGGCTCCATGGAAGTGGCTAGCAACCCAGTAGGATAGCTCTACAGGGTCGGTGGGCAACGAGTCTGGCAGCGCCGCCTCCCGTTCCATCAGCTTGCTGGAGAGGCGCACCACCTCTTGGAGCAGAGTAGAAACCTGAGCGACCAAGTCTTGAAGATCGCCCTGGGGGGGCTCGTCCTCAATCCACTCCACCAGCCCAATCCGGAAAGGCTTTTCCCGCACGTAGTCCAGGACGCGGAAGCGCTGCCGTCCCACGGTCATAATATCCATGCGGTCGTCCGGCAGCCTTTGCACCTGCACCACCTCTGCACAGCAGCCCACTTGGACAGGGGATCCCTTTTGGGGATCGAACATCAGCACCCCAAAGCGCCGGTCCGTCTCCAGGATGGTGTTGAGCATCATGCGATAGCGGTACTCAAAAATGTGCAGCGGCAGGGGACGGCCTGGAAACAACACCACCTCTGGCAAGGGAAATAGGGGCAGCTCGCAAACATCCACAGAAGAGGAAGGCATAAGGCTTTTGTATTTTGCGCTCCTGAGTCTAGTTTAGCGATCCCGAAAAAGCCCTAGGCAAAGCGGTGGTGCCAGAGGGTGATGGCAAGGGCTAGGGCATCGGCAGCGTCGTCGGGACGGGGTAAGCAGGGCAGGTTGAGCTCGCGGGCCACGGCAGCCTGCACGGCCTGTTTGTCGGCGCGTCCGTAGCCCGTTAGGCTTTGCTTTACCTGGGCGGGGGTAAATTCCACCGGCACTAGCTGATGCTGGGCCAAGACGAGCAAAATCACCCCCCGCGCCTGGGCAATGGGGATGGTGTTGCTCATCTTGTAGAAAAAGAGCTTTTCCAGGGCCACCTGGTGAGGCTGCAGCTGCCGCAGGAGCTCCCTCAAATCCTCGTAGAGAATCTGCAGCCGTTCGTGGATGGGCTGCTCCCCGGGCGTGCTGATGATGCCGTAGTCCAGAGACTGGAGACCATCGGATCTGGCCAGAATGCAGCCAAAGCCCACCGTCCCCAAGCCGGGGTCGAGGCCGAGGATGCGCTGCTCGGGAAGGTTGTCAGGCCAGGGAGTCCTTTGCGGGGGAAGAGGTTGCGGCGGCATGGTTGCTGCGCAAGTAGATTAGCCCCGAAATCAGGGTAAGGGCCACCGCCACCCAAAAACAGGGGATCCCACCCGGCCAATTGAGGATGAGCAGGGCAATGGCCAGGATTTGAATCACCGTCTTGGCTTTGCCCCAGAAATTGGCGCTGTGAACCTGACTTTGGTTGGCCCGCCAGCCAGCGATGGCTAGCTCTCGCCCCACCAACAGGAAAGCCCCCCAGGCCGGGATCCGCCCCAGCTCCACCAGGCCCAGCAGCGGCGCCAGCACCAGCAGCTTATCCACCAAGGGATCCAAGACCTTGCCGAGGTCGGTGACCAGCCCATAGCGGCGGGCCAGGTGGCCATCCAGCCAATCGGTTGCCGCTGCCCCTAGAAACGCCCAGAGGGCCAGTCTTTCCCCCTCCGGGGATCTTAGACTCAGTCCCCCCAGGATGAAGGGGATCCCTACTAGGCGCAGCAGGGTAAAAGCCGTGGGCAGGTTTAGCCACGCCGGTTTGCCAAGGGGAGCTGGGGGGGTCTGGCTCATTGTTTTCCTCTTTAGCTAGCGATAGCGGCCCAAGCGCTCAGTGAGCAGGCGGTAGAACCCTTCTGCATCCACCCCAAAGGCCACCTGCACGTTGGCCGGGCGGCCGCTGAGGCCCCAGCGATCCACCACCGTCCGGCCCAGGTTGAGCGGGCTGACGGTATCCACCTCTACATAGCAGGGTTTGAGCTCAAACAACTGCGGCTGCAGGAGGTAAGCAATGACACAGGGATCGTGCAAGGGCCCTCCCGGTAGGCCGTAGCGCCGGACATCAAACTTGCCGTAGAAGGTAAGCATGTCGGCCACCGTTTGCCCAACGCGAGTGCCCAGAGCGCGGATGCGCTCGATCCGCTCTGGGGTGCTGAGGACTTGTCCGGTAACATTTAGGCCGAGCATGACGACTTCGGGGATCCCGGCACTGAGGACAATCTGGGCGGCGTGGGGATCAGTGAGGATGTTGAACTCGGCAGCCGGCGTGACATTGCCCTCAAAAGCGGATCCTCCCATAAACACCAGCCGCCCGATGCGCTCCACAATCTGGGGCTGCTGCACTAGGGCCACCGCCAGGTTGGTCATCGGGCCCAACAACGCCAAGGTTACGGGCTGCTGCGCCCCCCTAAGGGTCTCAATGAGAAACTGCACCGCGTGCTGGGATCCCAGCGGCATCTGCGGCTCCGGCAAATTGGCCCCGTCGATCCCGCTTTTGCCGTGCACCTCCTCCGCGGTTTCCAAGGGGCGCAACAGCGGGCGGGGACAGCCGGCATAAACTCCCACCTGCGGGCGGCCGGCCAACTCGCAGATCTGCCGGGCGTTGCGGCTAGTCTTCTCCAAAGAGACGTTGCCGGCTACCGTGGTAATGCCCAGCACCTCTAGCTCAGGCGAGGCCAGCGCCAGCAGCAGGGCTACAGCGTCGTCTTGGCCAGGGTCACAGTCGATAATCAAAGGCAGCATGGGGCACCCCCAGTGTAGGCTTCTTGAGCGCGAGGCAGATTCCAGGCCGTTTAGGAAGATTTAAGATTAGAGACAGTTCTTATCGTTATATCCTGTTGGAGACCAGCGCCCATCCGCTGCACGTTTGCTTTTTGCTCGCCTGGGAGCCGGCTGGAGGAAAGCAGCTGGCGCTAGAGGTTTTGCTGCCGCCAGACCGTTTTGTAACTGAGGTTTTCCAGGATCCCCAGACTCTCCTGGAAGCCCTGCAACAGGAAGAAAGCCATCCAGACTGCCTGGTGCTCTTGGTAGCCCTGGAGCAGCTACCCACGCTGGAGGCGCTAGGCCAACAGCTCTGCAAGCAGGGGCTGCTGTTGCCAGCCGTGGTGGCTATGGTTGCAGAGGCGGCAGAGCTCCAACCAGAAAAGGCTGCCAGCCTCTCCGCCGCGCCTCCCCTTTCTCCAGAGGCCAGAGCTTTGCTGAAGCGAGAGCAATTTTTCTACCACAACGCTACCCTGGTTCGTCTTGTTGGGGGGGGGGGGGGGGGGGGGGGGGGGGGGGGGGGGGGGGGGGGGGGGGGG